>JBBQCU010000060.1:0-11531 GCA_038319065.1 Methylococcales bacterium | reverse complement strand
AACGCCCTGGCCGCCTGTTTCGATGCTGACATTACCGAGGCCTTTGTTAAAGAACTATCTGCCCGTCATCCCATGCGGGTTGTGTTCCGCGATGCCGGCTTTGCCAGCGATAGCGTGAAAATCAACATCGAACAGATTTTTAAACTACTGTCGCCAAACACAGAGATTAAGACACTATAAAACATATCAGAGAAAAGCTAATGCCAACATGCTGGATAATTGCAGGTGTCAACGGTGCAGGAAAAACAACCTTTGCTTTGGAATATCTGCCGAAAATTGCAGATTGTGAGCAATTTATTAATGCTGATTTAATTGCGGCGGGCTTATCGCCACTGGCACCTGAACGCCAATTAGTTGCGGCAAGCCGTATTTTTCTATGTGAAATAGAAACACGCATTCATCGCCGGGAAAATTTTGCTTTTGAGACTACATTAGCGGGTCGTGGTTATTTAAAATTGATTGACAGATTACACAACGAAAATTGGCAGGTTAAGTTGTTATATTTAGCATTGCCTAGCGTAAAAATGTCGATCAACCGCGTTGCCGAACGAGTGGCACATGGCGGACACAATATCCCAATTGAAGCGATTAATCGCCGTTTTCCTCGAAGTCTATTTAATCTGTTCTATGACTATCGCCACCGTGTTGATACTTGTTTTTGCTTTCTTAACAGCGAAGAAACGCCTAAACTCGTTTTTGAACAACAGGGACAAGAATGCAACATCATAAATAGTGATTTTTATGAAATGCTCATTAAAGAGGCAAAACCATGAATATTTATCATCGTCCACCCAGTGAAGAAAGTTTGTTTGCACTTGAGGCATTACAATCCGCTGTAACGCAAACGCTAGAGAAAAAGAAAAAGTTAGGCCATTACGCTGTTGTGTGGAAAAACGGAGTAGTTATTTTAAATCGTTTTGATAACTCACTTAATGAAACTCAAATAGATGATGAGACCACGCAATTATCAACCTTCCAACAGTTTTTAGTCGATAGCCCTGAAATGACGGATACAGAATACTTGATTATCGAAGAAAAAAGAAAACTATGAAACTCAAGTTTAAACAACAGGCCTACCAAACCCAAGCAGTAGAATCCGTAATTGATTGCTTTAAGGGACAGCCTCAAACCAGTGGCATTCAATACCGTGTCGATCCTGGCCGGGCTAAAAAGAGCGGGCAGCAAAGCCTGCTGGATGAGTCTGGCTTCAGGAATTCTGAAATTGCCCTCACGCTGCCCCAACTGCTGGACAATATTCATACCGTCCAACGCCACCAAAACCTGCCGCTCTCTGCTGCGTTGGTTAACGATAAAAAAACCGGTTGCCCCATCAACCTCGACATTGAGATGGAAACCGGCACCGGCAAAACTTATTGCTACATCAAAACCGTGTTTGAGTTAAACAAACGCTATGGCTGGAGCAAGTTTATCGTGGTCGTGCCCAGCATCGCGATTCGTGAAGGTGTGTATAAATCCTTAAGCATAACCGCCGAACACTTTTTGGAGGGCTACGGTAAGCGTATCCGCTTTTTTATTTATAACTCCAAGCAACTGCACAACCTGGAAAGCTTTTCCTCCGATGCGGGGATCAATGTGATGGTTATTAACGTCCAGGCGTTTAATGCCACCGGCAAGGATGCCCGCCGTATCAATGAAGAGCTGGATGAATTCCAATCCCGCCGTCCCATTGACGTCATCAAGAGCAACCGCCCCATTTTGATACTCGATGAACCGCAAAAGATGGAGGGAACGAAAACGCTGGAATCCTTCAAAGGCTTCAATCCCCTGATGATTTTGCGTTACTCAGCCACTCACAAAACCGAACACAATAAAATTCATCGACTCGACGCGCTGGATGCCTATAACCAGAAACTGGTGAAAAAAATAGCCGTGCGAGGTATTTCGGTCAAAGGTCTTAGCGGAACCAACGCTTATCTGTATCTGGGTGGTGTTGAAATATCGACCAGCAAACCGCCGGTTGTCGGGGTTGAGCTGGAAATCAAACAAAAGTCAGGCATTAAACGGGTGCTGCGCAAGCTGTACAAAGGGGATAATCTGTTCGATCTGTCCGGTGGACTGGATCAATATAAAGGCTTCGTGGTCGCCGATATTAATGCCAATACCAATACGCTGAGCTTTACCAATGGTGAAGAACTTAGGGCCGGTGAGGTTACCGGCGATGTCAACGAAGCCGCGCTGCGCCGCATCCAAATCCGCGAAGCCATTAAAGCCCATTTCGAAAAAGAGCAAATGCTGTTTAATGACGGTATAAAAGTGCTGTCCCTATTCTTCATCGACACAGTAGCCAAATATCGATGCTATGACGAAAACGGGGAAACTTCCGGCGAATACGCCCAAATCTTTGAAGAGGAATACACCAGCCATCTTAATGAAGTCCTGACGCAGGATGATAATCCATACAATGATTATCTGCGCGGTATCGAGGTGTCCAGAACCCATGAGGGCTATTTCTCAATTGATAAAAAATCCAAGCGCCTGGTTGATCCCGCGACAGGGAAAAAATCCAACGAAACCGACGACGTGGATGCTTATGACCTGATCCTGCGTAAGAAAGAGCAACTGTTACAATTTGCAGAACCGGTTCGCTTTATTTTTTCCCACTCCGCACTACGCGAAGGCTGGGATAACCCTAATGTCTTCGTTATCTGCACGCTTAAGCATAGCGATAACAGGATCTCCCGCCGCCAGGAAGTCGGTCGCGGACTGCGGCTTTCGGTCAATCAAACGGGCGACCGTATGGATAACCCTGCCACTGTTCATGATGTGAATGTGCTCACCGTGGTGACCAGCGAGAGTTACACGGAGTTTGTTACCGGTCTGCAACGCGACATTAGCGAGTCACTGTCAGAGCGTCCCCGCATCGCTGATGAAAAATACTTCACCGGCAAAGTGCTTAAAACGGCAGCTGGTGATGTAGAAGTCACGCCACAACTTGCCAAGCAAATTTATAAATATTTGCTGAAAAATGACTACACAGATGCTGACGATAAAATCACCCCTGCTTATCACGATGCCAAAAGAGAAGGGCAGCTTGCTGAGTTGCCGCCGGAACTGGCAGTTCATATCGAACAAGTGTTTCAACTAATTGATAGCGTCTTCAGTGATGCTCAATTACCGCCCATTGACAATGGCCGCAATGCCAAAACTAACCCACTTAATGCCAATTTTGACAAGAAAGAGTTTAAGGCGCTTTGGAATCGCATCAACCACAAAGCCGCTTATGCCGTCGATTTTGAAACACCTGAACTGATCAAGAAATGCGTGGTTGGCCTGGATAAAGAATTGCGTGTAAGCCCTTTGCAATACACCATCCAACGAGGTGAACAAACGGACGAGACAACTTATGATGCCGTCAAACAAGGTGAATCGTTTCAGATTAAAGAGACTTTGACGGAGTCGAATAAGGCCTCTATCCATTCTGCTGTCAAATATGACCTCATTGGTAAACTGGCGGAAGAAACTAAACTTACCCGGCGTACCATTGCCGGCATTCTCCAAGAGATTAATAACGCGGTATTCGATCAATTTAAAACCAATCCGGAAGACTTCATCGCTAAAACCTCGCGGCTGATTAATGAGCAAAAAGCCACCGTCATCGTCGAACATCTGGCTTATGATACGATTGCCGAAACTCACAGCCTGGACATTTTTACCCAAGACAAACGGAAGGGGGATTTTAGCAAGACCGGTGATAAATTGAATCGGCACATTTACGATTACGTATTTACCGACTCTGATAATGAACGCACCTTTGTTAAAGAACTGGATACCAGTAAAGAAGTGGTGGTCTATGCCAAGTTGCCGAAAGGCTTTTCTATTCCCACGCCCGTGGGCGACTACAACCCGGACTGGGCTATTTCATTCAAAGAAGGTACGGTAAAGCACATCTACTTTATCGCCGAAACCAAAGGGTCAATGTCGTCGATGGATTTAAGGAAAATCGAGGAATGTAAAATCGATTGTGCGCGGAAGTTTTTCGCCAAAATTACTTCTGAACAGGTCAAATATGATGTTGTTGATAGCTATGGCAAGTTGATGGAATTGGTTAAGTAGACATTATGCTATGAGTAATCCTGATCCAAATCAATAACCCTGACTTGATTTTTATGCAAACTATTGAAATCCCCATTTGGCCTTATGTTTATGGTCAACCATCCGGCCACGGTAAAATCCGCAGTGTCCCCGAAGACTTTATCGTTACAGAAAATCTTGCTTTTGAACCGTCCGGTATGGGTGAGCACGTCTTCCTGCAAGTAGAAAAGACCGGCGAAAATACCGATTATGTTGCGCGGCTGTTAGCGAGATTCGCCAATGTCAGACAGCGCGACGTCAGTTTCGCGGGGCTAAAAGACCGGCATGCTGTCACCACGCAATGGTTTAGCGTTTGGTTACCCGGCAAAGCGGATCCTGACTGGACTCAATTTGAAACAGACAGCATCAAAGTTTTGCACACTGTGCGTCATGCCCGGAAATTAAAACGCGGTGTATTGTCAGGTAACAGCTTTAAACTCGTCATACGTGAATGGCAAGGCGATAAAGATAAAATCATCCGGCAATTGGAAGCTATAAAAACCAACGGCATTGCCAACTATTATGGCGCACAGCGGTTTGGTAACGATGGTCAAAACGTTAATAAAGCGTTAGGCCTGTTTCTTGGCGCAAAAACCGGGCGAGAACAACGCAGTTTGTATTTATCGGCAGCACGTTCATATCTGTTCAATCAGGTTTTAGCCTGTCGAGTTAGCCGGATTAGCTGGAATCAGCCTGTTGCGGGAGATACCTACCTGTTTGATTTGTCGCATAGCTGTTTTAAATCGGAGCTGCCGGATGCTGAAATTATCCGGCGGCTGGCTGCAAAAGAAATCCATCCTTCAGGTGTATTGTGGGGGAGGGGAGACGCGGATGTCTCGGCGGATGCTTTGAGTATTGAGCAAGAAATTATCGACGCATACCCTGAACTGGCTCAGGGGTTGATAGCCTGTGCCGTTGCTAAAGAAAGGCGCCCATTACGAGTCAATGTGCAGGATTTATACTGGCGGTTTGTGAATGACACAACACTGGAGCTGGGTTTTACTTTGCCGGCAGGAAGTTATGCAACGTCGGTGTTGCGCGAGATTATTGAACTGTAGGAGCAGTAACTAAATAACGGAGCTGGCCGGGGTCTGCAACTACGACCGGAACGTTTGAAGAACTTGCCCATTTACTAGACGTGAGTGACGGGGTTTACAAACCCGTCACGCATCGTTCTCCTATAACTCAGTATCACTGTAACGGTTAAATTTTTCCGCTAACTGCAACAACACAAACACCGCGCCGGTGCCACCGTCCTTGGGCGGTGCGGAACAAAAGGCCTGGACATTCTCATGTTGCCTTAACCATAAGTTAAGGTTATTTTTCAGGACCGGGTGGTTGTCGGCTGAACGATGGCCTTTGCCGTGAACAATATGCACACAGCGGCAGCCTTGTTCTATACAGGACTGTAAAAAATGCAGTAGTTGACGCTTTGCTTCATTACTGGATAGTCCATGCAGATCAATTTCTGCATCCAGGCCAAAAAAACCTCGCCGCAATTTTTTTAAGACATTGTTTTGCAAGCCCGGAGCAATAAAGCTCAGACTATCTTCAAGCCCGACTTTTTCAATATCCGTTGTTGCCGGGTCACTTAAATGGCTATCAACATGAGTGGCCAGGGGCTTAGGGTAGGGCTTTGGTTTATTCTCTTGATTTAAAAGCACTTTATCGTTATTGACTGAGCGCACTTTTCCGATAGCATGGCGAAATAAATCACGGTCTTCTGAGGTGAGCGTTTTTTTTGCCACGAAAGCTGATTTTGTTATGTATTGTTGCTAAGATGTTCGATTTTATAGCTTATTGCGCTTTATGGCGAATTGATAATGCATATTTTGTTAAGTAATGATGACGGGTACTTGGCTGAAGGCCTCACTGCATTAGCCAATGCCCTGCGCAAACATGCCGATATATCGGTAGTTGCGCCGGATAGAAACCGTAGTGCTGCAAGTAACTCCCTAACGCTGGAAATGCCTTTGCGTGCCTATCCGGCCGATAACGGTTTTATTAAAGTAGATGGTACCCCGACCGATTGCGTGCATTTGGCGATAACAGGTTTTCTGGACAAAGAGCCTGATATGGTGTTTGCGGGTATCAATCACGGCTCTAACCTGGGCGATGACGTACTTTATTCAGGCACTGTTGCTGCGGCGACCGAGGGGCGGTTTTTGGGGTTGCCAGCCGTCGCCATTTCCCTGGCGGGTAGTAATCCCAGTCATTTTGACACTGCTGCACAGGTTGCGGTGACTTTATTAAAGCAATTGATCAAGAAACCTTTGCCGCAGGATACCATTCTTAATGTCAATGTGCCGGATATTGCTATAAAAGACTTGAAAGGCTATCAGGCAACACGGCTTGGGCAAAGGCACAAATCGGAGCCGGTAGTCAAGAGCGAAGATCCGCGTGGACGGATTATTTACTGGGTTGGTCCGCCGGGCGCTGAACAAGATGCTGGGCCCGGGACTGATTTTTATGCCATCAATTCAGGCTTTGTGTCGGTTACGCCCTTACAAATCGATTTAACCTGGTATGAGCGTATTAATGCGTTAAAGGCGTGGTTGCCAAAGGAGGATAATCAATGAATCTCAGCCTGCAAGGCATAGGCATGACGTCCCTGCGAACACGTGAGCGTATGATTAAACGTTTATCGGAGCAGGGCATTCACAACAAGAAAATCCTGGAAATTATGCGCGATACACCGCGGCATATTTTTATGGATGAAGCCCTGGCCAGCAGGGCTTATGAAGATACAGCATTACCGATTGGTTATAATCAAACTATTTCCCAACCGTATATAGTCGCAAAAATGACCGAACTGCTATTGGGGTCAACCGGTCATTTAGTCAAGGTTCTGGAAATTGGCACGGGCTGCGGGTATCAGACAGCTATTCTGGCGCAGCTGGTCGATCACGTGTATTCGATTGAAAGAATCTTGCCGCTACAGAGAAAAGCCAAAGGTTATTTATGGGATTTGAAACTTACAAATATCAGTTATCTGTACAATGACGGTAACCTCGGGTGGCCGGATTACGCTCCGTTTGATGGCATTCTGGCGTCTGCCGCTCCCGCGGAAATCCCGACAATTTTGTTACAGCAACTAGCCATTGGTGGAGTTATGGTTATTCCCATAGGCAATAGCGGTCAGCAAACATTACAGCGAGTGACTCGCAAAACAAGCGGTTATGACATTGAAAAACTGGAAGCCGTCACTTTTGTCCCTTTTTTATCAGGAAAAGAATAAATATGTTTCAAAAACTTTATGACAAAACCTTGCAGTTATCTAAACACCGTCATGCATCTAAGTACTTATTTATATTAGGTTTTGCTGAGTCTTCTTTTTTCCCCGTACCACCGGACGTGATGCTGGCGCCTATGGCATTGGCACAGCCTGATAAAGCCTTTCGTTTTGCACTATTAACAACGATTGCCTCTGTTTTAGGCGGCATATTTGGTTATGCGATCGGCTATTTTTTGTTTGACCGCATTGAGCCGTGGCTACAAACCACGCATTATTGGGAAAGCTATTTGATAGCGCAAAGCTGGTTTAAAGACTGGGGTTTTTGGGCGGTGTTTGTTGCCGGTTTCTCGCCTATCCCTTACAAAGTGTTTACCATTGCCGCAGGCGCTATGAATATGTTTTTTTTGCCTTTTGTACTGGCATCCATTATCGGTCGAGGCGGGCGGTTTTTTCTGGTAGCGATGTTATTGGCTGCCGGCGGGGCAAAGCTGGAATCAACATTGCGTCAGTACATGGATAGGCTGGGCTGGGCAACTGTCGCGTTAGTCGTAATTGGTGGCGGTATTTATAAGTTTTTGCACCAAGGTTAAGTATATGGGTCAGGCCTGGTTAATTTGTACTGGAGGGTTGGCATTTTTTAAACGATCCAGGCTTGATTTAATATTAAAAACCTTAGAGTGCTGTTATTATCCGTGGGCATTTGCGATTAACGCAAGCAATCCGTTTCCCGATTAAAAATAATAGGAGCAACACAATGTTTTCAATTTCACGGCGGCAACGTCTGCTTCACTCTGCGGCGATAGCGCTTGCCGCTATTGGAGCAAGCTTTTTTGTGTCAACCGCGCAGGCGGAAGATAAAAAACCCAACATCGTTGTTATCATGGGTGATGACATTGGCTGGTTTAATATCGGCGCTTATCATCAGGGCATAATGGCAGGCCGGACACCCAATCTCGACAAACTCGCTGCCGATGGGATGCGCTTCACCGACTACTATGCCGAGGCAAGCTGTACGGCAGGGCGGGCTAACTTTATTACCGGTGAACTGCCGATCCGCACCGGTATGACCACTGTCGGCCAGGCGGGCTCCCCCATCGGCATACCTAAAGAGGCAGTGACGATTGCCACGGCGCTCAAGGCCATGGGTTACGCCACCGGACAGTTCGGCAAGAACCATTTGGGCGATCTGAATGAGTTCCTTCCCACGGTCCACGGCTTCGACGAATTCTTCGGGTATCTTTACCACCTGGACGCGATGGAAGACCCTGCCCACCCTAACTATCCGCAGGATTTGCTGGATAAAGTCGGCCCGCGCAACATGATACACAGTTGGGCGACCGACAAGGATGACACGACAGTGATGCCGCGCTGGGGCAAGATCGGCAAACAGAAGATCGAAGATGCGGGCACTCTTTATCCCGAGCGGATGAAGACCGTGGATAACGAGATTCGCGACCTAGCCCTGAAGTTCATCGAAAAGGCCAAGGCCGATGGCAAGCCATTCTTTGTCTGGCTCAACCCAACGCGCATGCACATCGTTACCCACCTCTCGGACAAGTATCAGGCGCTTCGCAACGCGCAAAACGGCTGGTCCATTGAAGAAGCGGGGATGGCTCAGCTCGACGACGACATCGGCCTGGTCATGCAGAAGCTGAAGGACATGGGTGTTGACGACAACACCATCGTGGTATTCACCACCGACAACGGTACCGAGAACTTCACCTGGCCGGACGGCGGACAGACACCTTTCGCACAAGGCAAGGGGACTGTCATGGAAGGCGGGTTCCGTGTGCCCGCCATTATTCGTTGGCCCGGTAAGGTGCCTGCCGGCAAGATTGAGAACGGTATCTTCTCCGGCCTTGACTGGTTCCCGACCTTCGTGGCTGCCGCCGGTGACCCGAATATTGTAGACGAGTTGAAACAGGGCAAAAAGCTCGGTGACACGAAGTACAAGGTACACCTCGACGGCTACAACCAGTTGGATCTGATCACCGGCAAGGGGCCGTCGAATCGCCATGAAATCTTCTATTTCGGGGAAAGCACGCTAGGTGCGGTGCGTATCAATGACTACAAGTATCGCTTTATTGACCAGCCTCTCGGCTGGCTGGGTGATAAGACTCATCCGGATGTGCCCTTCCTGATAAACTTGCGCCTGGATCCGTTCGAGCGCACAGGATGGCCCTATGGAACCGGTACTGGATCCCAGGAATATTTCGAGTGGTTCAAGTACGAGTTCTGGCGCTTCGTTTTTGTCCAGCAGCAAGTGGCGAAGCTCGCCATGACGGCTCTTGAGTTTCCTCCGATGCAGAAAGGAGCGAGCTTTAACCTCGAAGCCGTAAAAGCAAAGATCGAGGAAGCCATGAAACAACACCAACAGTAATCGAAGTGTCAATGGCTGGCGGCTCCATCAAGGGCCACCAGCTTTTCTTGAAATTTGCAATTTATAATAAATCTTGCAAATAATGATAACCTGTTTTAACCGATGCCGAAGCAGCCACACCAGTCCTTCGCAGCATCTCGATGATTGTTCCACAGGCGCACATGCTGGCCAATCTTAAATATCTGGCGGCCGGCACAAGCCGAGGCCAAAGTCAGCGATTCGCTGACTGGGCAGATACTCGCAATGGCCGTTGATAAGCGGGTCGGCGGTGGTTCGATTAAGACCGGTTTTCAGTGGGAATGAGGCGATACTTTATATTGCCCAGGGTTGCATGTATGCATTCCGTGGGGCATAAATCAACAACGAATTAGGTAGTCTGGTTACGCGATAGCGTACACTGATTTCTTCAGGAACGATAATCCCTTATATCCAATTGCGCTGGTTCCCAAGCTGGAGCTTGGGAACCATGCACTGTATCTATGCTGTCTGGCGTTGTAATATAATAGCAAAACAACCATCAACCACTATCAAGGATTTATCGCATGAACACTATTACTTTACGTCTATTAAAAGGTTTTAACATTGCTTTGGCCTGCGCTCTATTAAATGCTTGTGCCGCGATGAAGGCGGAAGAAGCAACCAGTAAAGAGCAGTTATTAGCAGCCGCTGGTTTTAAAATGCAGTTGGCCAATACTCCGGAAAGACTGGCGCACTTAAAAACACTGACTCAACAAAAAATAGTAGTGCATCAAAAAGACGGCATTAACTATTACGTCTACGCCGATGCGACTACTTGCCAATGTATCTACATCGGTCAAGATGCGAATTATCAAAAATTTCAACAATTACAAGTCCAGCAAAACATCGCTCAAGAGCAACAAATGACGGCTGAAATGAATGAAGATTCGGCTATGAATTGGGGTATGTGGGGCCCTGGATATGGTATGGGCGGGTTTTATTGATTTGCTCTGGTATCCAAGCCGGAGCTTGGGAACCAGAGCAATATGCGGCAATTGCCAGGTAATTCAGCCTGTCTGCAGAGATTCGCATGAGGCTATCCTGCCTAATGCCCTTTGGGTTAATGCAAATCTGTTCCAGTCAGATTTGAGCTGGCATCCGGAACACATGAATATGCTTATAGGGCTTGCCGTTCTTGTTCTCCGGATTCCGGCAATCCCGGAATGACGCTGTTTTCATTAAAGTTGGTCACCGGCAATAAACAACAAATCATTCATTATTAAGGGCAACATGAATAAAATACCCAGTAAACGATTAACATTTTATTGCTTCCGCAGCATTCTGTGGTTTCTATTTTTATCATTTGCAGCGCTTGTTCAGGCCCGAGCCACCGACCCGCTGCCGTCCTGGAACAGCGGCCAGACCAAATCGTCCATTGTGCAGTTTGTAAAAGACGTAACCAAAAAAGGCGGCCCCGATTTTGTTCCGCCCGCCGAACGCATTGCGACCTTCGATAACGATGGTACCCTGTGGTGCGAACAGCCAATGTATGTTCAATTGGCTTTTGCTCTCGACCGTGCCAAAGCAGTGGCGCCGGAACATCCCGAATGGAAAGCCACAGAGCCTTTTAAATCGGTACTTGCAAATGATATGAAGGGAGTTATGGCGAGTGGAGAACATGGTTTGGTAGACCTGATCATGGCCACGCATAAGGGCATGACTGTCGAAGAATTCAATCAAATTTCGAAATACTGGCTGTCACAATCAAAACACCCCAGATTTAACCGTCCTTACACGGAGCTGGTTTATCAACCCATGCTGGAGCTGCTTGACTTTCTGCGCGCCAACGGTTTCAAGACTTACATT
>JBBQCU010000059.1:0-11565 GCA_038319065.1 Methylococcales bacterium | reverse complement strand
TAATCGTTTTGATATGTTGTTCAGTTAAAGGGGTCATGCTCTAGGTTGCGATCTGTAATAATATGCTTGTAGGATATATCGATTTTAAACAGTATTGTGTAAAAACTAGTGTGAGGTATTTTTTGCGAGTTACCTTACGTGGGTAAGTTGCCATTTGGAATTCTGGCTCCCAATGTCTCCTCGGGATCGGATGCCGCCTGTGATCTTTTCTAAACTTTGCTAGCACGAAATTTTAACTTCTTAACACTAAATTCCGTTAAACAAAACACAAAATTTCACGCATTCTGACAAATCCTTTTAATTCCTTCAAAGGAGATATTCTGTGTATTCCTGCTGTTTACGTTTCGCATGATTGGGTGTTAATCAACAAAAGGTTCTAAGACTTCACGGGATTTTGGATAACCTCTTGCCCAGAAAAGCCTACAGACGATTGTCAATCGGCGTTGAAAACTTTCCATTAAAGAGCGTTGAAAAGTTTTCAGTTAAAGTTTATGGTTAATGTTTTTCAGCCGCCTAAAAATGGACTGTAATCTATTGTTAGTCCATTTTTTATAAATAAATAATGGACTTATATATTCGAACTAACTTACTGTTTTTACAGCGCACTTAGCTTGTCCACTTATGCGTTACTTAGCAGTAATGACGGGGATACCGTCACCCTGCTAATGGCGGGCAATCAACAAGTCAAAATCAGGTTGGCTCAGGTAGATGCGCCTGAGAGCGACGGTCAGGCTTTCGGTCAACAATCCAAGCAATCTTTGTCCGGCATGGTTTTCAACAAGAACATCCGGGTAGAAAAGGACACCATCGACAAATATGGCCGCACGGTCGGCACGATCTTTGTGGACGAACTTGACGCCAATCGTGAGCAAATAAAACGCGGTATGGCTTGGGCTTACCGGAAATACCTGCACGATCAATCCTTGTTGCAGGTGGAAGATGAAGCACGTCGAGCCAAGGTAGGGTTGTGGTCTGACCCAAACCCAATGCCGCCTTGGGAATACCGGCATGGCGGAAAAAATAGTAGTGTTGCAAATCGGGTCGCTCCGAAAGCAGAACCAACCAGTCAGCCGGTAAATTCTTCATGTGGCAGCAAACGCTATTGCAAAGAAATGGCCTCATGCGACGAGGCTAATTTCTATTTGAGTCAATGCGGTTTATCGCATTTAGATAAAGACAGTGATGGCATTCCTTGTGAAAAGCTTTGCGGTCATGGTAGATAAATGCTTTAACCCTAGGAAAAGGAGTTTGAAGCGCAACGCACACGAAAAGTAACGCTAGCATCTAAAGTAAGTTGATACTTTTGAAGTAAAATTGCGAACTACGAACTTCCGGTTACGGCCAAAACCGGCCCCTAGAACCAACCGAAAATCACACCGATGAGTGTCCGGTCTTAACTACATTGGCGACCTTCATATAAAGCAAGTAGATGACTCTTGGTCTGCCTTAACAGGTTGTACCAACCATTCTGCTGAATTTGACGCCAGCCAGGCAGCAGTCCCCACACTGACCCGCATTACGCTGATATTCAGGGCCGCCAGTCCAAGATTAATAACCCAGCGTTGCCGGCGACTCTGAGACAATTGACGTTTTGGACGCCAGGATTCCCAGATCGTCATGATCAGTCAAATACCTAGAAAACGCCAAAGCGAATCCAAACTTCCATTAAGGTCTCCGATGATACCGAGCAGCTAAATCGTCAGGATCAGCACCGAAAAAATAGGCCAAACGCATTCTCCACATTAATAAAATAGTTTTCATAATGCCCTGCCGCTGCCAACGGCGTGCCGACGTGATCACTTTTTCGGCAAGACAGCACGGTTTGCCGAGTTTCTTAAGTTTCGCACTCATAGCAATATCTTCCATGAGAGCGATGTCAGGAAAGCCGTTGACCGTCCGAAATGCCTGTCGCGTCATGAACAAGGCCTGATCGCCTGTGGCAATACCGGTCAATCGCGAACGCAGGTTCATCATCATTGCAATTAAGCCGAAAATTGCTTGCGAGCTATCGAAACACAAATCGAAACGTCCCCATTGATAACCATTCATTACTGCCTTTAACACTATATTCTGAGCCTGATCCGGCAAAGTGGTGTCGGCATGGAGAAACAGCAAAATATCGGCGGTCGCTTGCTGTGCACCGGCATTCATTTGTTTAGCGCGACCACGCTGACTTTGTAATACCCTGTCGACGTAGGACTGGGCGATGTCCGCACTGCCGTCATCGCTGCCGCCATCGTCCAGCAACAATTCACATTGCTTCCGCAATCCTTGCAACGCCTGTAATTTAGAGGCAATTTGTTCGGCCTCGTTAAGCACAGGTATGATGATGCTAAGCGGAGGTTTCATGAGCTGGCTTTATCTAGCGCCCCGCCACAGCTACTGCCTTGCCCGGCAGTGCAACCATAGCAATGTGCGGCTGTCGCTATTGCCGCTCCTGATAGCATGTCCAGGCTAAGTTCGCTAATATGAAGTCGTGATTCAGTCGCACCAAGCGGGATATTAAGCATCTGATTGAAGTCACAATCATAAACATAACCTTGCCAATCAATGCTGATGGTATTCCGACACATCAATTGCTTTAGATTGTCGGCCCGAAAATGGGTGCGTAATAGAGTAAGATAATGGTCAAACTGTCCCAGACTAATCAGCGTACTGCCAAAACGCCCTATGGGTATGTTGGTAATGGCGTAAAGCCTATTAAATACAATGCCATACTGTTCTTTAAGATGTTGTTTGTAGGTTTGTTCCAGCGTGTGTTGATCCGGTGGTAATGTCGCGCCCTGCGGGTTGAAAACCAGGTTTAGCTGCAAAGGACTTTCAGACTGTCCATAACCTAAGCGATTTAAACGCTGCAATGCCAACAGACTCTTTTTGAAAACACCCTTACCCCGTTGCTTGTCGACATTCTCTTCCAGATAGCAAGGCAGTGAGGCAATAATATCGACCTGCTGCTCAGCTAAAAACTCTGCCAACCCAGAATACCCCGGTTCTTCCAGGATAGTCAGATTACAGCGATCGATTACTTTCATCCCTCGCTGCCTCGCCGTCCGTACCAGATATTCAAACTCGGGATGCATTTCCGGTGCGCCACCGGTTAAATCCAGGGTCTGAATAGTGGCGGCCTTGGCGAATGTTAGCACCTGATTGATGGTCTCCAAACTCATCAGCTCGGTACGCTTTGGCCCGGCGTTGACATGGCAATGCACACAACTTTGGTTGCAAAGATAACCAAGATTGACTTGCAGGATTTCCAGTGGATTTCTGAAAATACCTGGAAAATTGCTGTTTGCCAGCAGGGGTCGGCTATCGTGCATCGTTAATCCTTGGAAAACCAAATGTCGCCATAATAGGCGGAAACCTTTGCATTACTATTATCGGTATCAGTCATTATCGCCACCGCATCGATGGTTCGAATGTCCTCGCCAAAAAGTTTCTTGAAATCGGCACGCACATTGCGCTTTTCTGTTTGCCAAACGTTCAACGGTGATTCAGTTCCACGCAAAGCCAACATCATGGCATGATTGCCGGCAAAGGCATTAGGCCAGACACTGTCTTTTATCTGGTTGCTAGACCAAACATAATTGACGGCCTTGGTCTGCCAAAATGCCAAACCGCCTTTCACAACCACATATACGCGGACCGCATAGTCGTCGCCGGCTTTGCTTTGTTCGTTCAGTCCGGTCAAACGGTTGCTGATCCGCCAGGACCAATTGAGAAACGGTGTTTGTTCGAGATCGATACGATGTTCTTTAAATAAACCCGAGCCGGCTTTCTGACTGTCAGCCTTAAGCACAACGCTGCCATCCAGAGTTTGTAATTGATAATGGGTTTCCGCTTTAAAACGTTTGTGCTCCCACCCATCAAGGCGATTACTGTTAAATTCGCCTAAAAGAATGTCCCCATCCTTTGCCGAACAAAGGTTAGCCCACAGCATGAAACAAATTAAGAGCGTCTTCATCTTCAGTCCATTAATCGATAAAATGTTTTATCTGCAAGCGTTTTAATAACACGGGTAATAAAGACAAGCAACCCAGCAGACTTAATGCCAATAGAGTTTGCATTGACAGCACTTGATCGAGTCGTTCGATGTTCCCTAGCGACTGGCCTAGATTGGCAAATATAAAACTGCCGGGGATAATACCGATAAAGGTGGTTACCACGTAGATACGCATGGTTACCGAGGTAAGAGCAGGTGCCAGGTTAACTAACCAAAACGGAAACAGCGGCACTAAACGCAGAAACAGCAAATAATTGAAGGCATCTGACTCAAAACCCTCTACTAGTTTTTTATAGCGTTCGTGTTGCTGTAAGCGCCGTTCAGCCCAAGCCGCCAAATAATATCGCACCAGCCAAAAAACCACACTGGCCCCTAAAGTAGCGGAAATCACTATCAAAAGCGTCCCTATCCACCGACCGAAAAGAAAGCCCAGTAAAAGCGACAAGACGGTGCCACCGGGTAAACTTAAGGCCGTAGACAAACTGTAACCGATACCGCAAGCAAGCAACATGAATAAGTAATGCCGGGCAGTAAATTCGTTTATTGCCTGACGATGATCGCGGATGTTATCCAGGCTAAATACCTGCGCGCCATTGAACAGAAAAAATGCGGCTATTAATAAGGGCAATAGCCAAAGCAAGTTATTTTTATTCATGAAGTCTCTCCTAGTTTGGACTAGTGGGCTATACGGCAGCAAAGGAAAATCATTATTGTGCTTCTTATTTTGAAAATTAGAACCTCATAATCCGAATATGTTCTATTTGAGATAAAAATGGTTAGACGTTTAGATAAGACTTGCGAATTTGGCAGTTATCTATTTATTAATGAGCGTTATGTAACCTATAAAATCTATAAGATAATTATACGGAAACTTTCGATCATTAGTCAGCCGCTAATTGCAGAAGCAAAGGGGAGTTTATGAAATTGCGTGATGTCGCATCCGATTTTGTCGGTGAATTTATTGGAACCTGCCTGCTGGTGTTCTTTGGTAGCGGGTCGGTTATTGTGTCGGTTGTTTATTCCGCATTCTCCGGCCTATTTCAAGTCGCTGCAATTTGGGGTATCGGGGTAGCTCTTGCGATCTATGCGACTAGGCATCTGTCGTGCGCGCATCTAAATCCCGCTGTCAGCGTCGCGATGGTCCTGGCGAGAAGAATGCAGATAGGCAAATTGATTCCCTATTTTGCAGGGCAATTTCTGGGTGCATTTGTAGCGGCCGCCGTTCTGTTTATGTTGTTTTCATCCAGTATAGCGAGTTTCGAAAACAATAAGCACATTACCAGAGGCACACCGGAATCAACGAAGACGGCGATGCTGTTTGGTGAGTTTTATCCTAACCCAGGCAACGGTATGTCGTCGGTGGTGACGACTGCTCAGGCTGCTTGTGCTGAGTGTGTTGGGACATTCCTTTTAGTATTCCTGATCTTCTCACTGACCGAAGGTTGCAACATAGGCAGGCCCGACAATTCTTTTGCGCCATTGTTCATCGGGTTAACCGTAACAATCATTATCTGCATAATTGCTCCACTGACACAGGCTGGACTTAATCCTGCGAGAGACCTTTCCCCAAGATTATTTAGTTACCTGGCAGGCTGGGGAAAGGCATCATTTCCTGATAACAATTTTGGCCTATTTGTTTACGGATTCTCTCCAATTTTTGGGGCTTCCCTAGCCGCGATGTTCTTCACAAAGGTGGTTGAACCGATTTTTCTGATCAAGAACCATTCTAATCCTGGCTGTTGAAAAGATAGGCATAAATCAAAATTAGCTCACGCCTGTTTGTTCGAGCGGACCTTTGTGGGTAGCGTCATGTTTTTTGTTTTCACAAGCCACGACGCTCAGCCTGACTTTAAGTTTATTCAAAAAACAGATTTGTTCGCGGCTAAATCCCAAGTGACCCTGATTTTGCTTGTGTTTAGCAACAATTACCGCCCGCCGCTACTGACTCGCCTTGCGGTCCTGGGGTACAATCAAACAGGCCAAAGTGCTTGGTTTTGTCACCCCATACTGCGAAATGTTGGGCGTAGCGACTACCTGCCAGCATATCAGTAGAGTTGCCACAAACGCGTAAGGGACGGCCGGTCTCGAAATGGTGATGATCGTCCAAATCGAAAGCGTGCGGATGTTCGGGTATTGTGCCGAGATAGCACGCCACTTGTCCATAATCTTCGCAACGGTCTTCCAGCAGCATCTTGAAAGCACGTACAGTGACAGAACGGAACTTCACCATTCCGATTTTGGCTGCTACTTCCGGATCGTCCAAAGTAATTGGGTTATGCTTGACCGTGCGCACGTCTAAGCAACCCAGATCATACAAAGTGCGGCGAAAGTCCTCCCAATACAGGGCACCGCCCAGGCATTCACCCAGCAGCACCGGATCATTACGCAAGGTCCTTTGGATGCGACGGTCGGCGAACACATCTGAGAAATACAGCTCGCCGCCGGGTTTCAGGATACGAAAAATTTCCGCCATCACCTGAGTTTTTTCAGGTGACAAATTGATAACGCAATTAGACACCACCACGTCGATGGAATTATCGGCGATGCCCAGGGTGGCCAGATTTTCTATATGACCCTGTAAAAATTCCACGTTGGATTTTTGGTAGCCAAAGCGTTCTGCGTGCCAGTCGCGGTAGCGACAGGCAACTTCTAATTGCTCCGGTGTCATATCCACACCGATCACACGTCCCTCTTCGCCCACCAGTTTCGACAGTAGATAACAATCGCGCCCTGAACCGCATCCTAAATCCAATACTGTACAGCCCCCCAATGCGGGGGGCAATGGTGAACCGCATCCATAAAAACGTTCCACCACTTCAGGATGCAGTTCGGCGAGCAGTTTTTTCAGGTGAGCGGGGATCGCGTCGATGCTGCAGCAGGCGCTGGTTTTCAAGTCGTTATTGGATTGCAACACTTGCCCATAGTAATGGCGCACGGATTCACTGATTTCGGTGCTGCTGCTCATGTTTTGCCTCTCATTAGGTTGTGTAGTGTCATTTTAGCGGCCAATGCCTAGCGTTGCCAATCATTAGATAGGGATATCCAGTGCCTGAGCGAAAAACTGATTTTCAAAATAATCGTCCAAAAACGAGATTTTTTTGATTGTTATTCGGCAGAGAAAAAAGATATTTTCATAATTGTCAGTCTGGTGGTTATTAGTCCTTGCCCACCAAAGTGGTTGTGGGGGTATAGAGTGAGTGGGAATCACACTTACCTTACCGTTACGAACCAACCTAACGCTACGCTCCATTCTATCCGCACACGCCATCTTTCCAGGTCGCTTGGTCTTACACTGTATCAGGCTGGGTGAATTTAAATGTTGTTTTGTAAAAAATACAAATTTCCCGGCTTGATTTGGGTCATGTCCTGCCCTGTCGCAATTGGCAGCCAACGGACAACTGAGGACAGTCCTGCTTCGTAAAAGCTGGTCGTTCAAAGTACTGCATTTTAGCGACGCCACAAATAAAAATAGTGCTTATATTCCCATTAGATTGCAAACGCAGCCGAGGTCAACAAGGCATACATACCCGCCGCACACATTGCAGCACATGGCAAGGTCAACGCCCAGGACAGCAAAATCGAAGCAATCATGCGACTATTGGCTTTCTTGGTTATTAGACCGATGCCAAACAAGGCGCCGACGGAAACATGGGTTGTGGATACCGGCATTCCGAATTTACTGGCAAAAATAACCAGTAGCGCGGTAGTCAAATTGGCAGATAAGCCCTGACCATGGCTGATAGTGGTGATTTTATGACTCATAGTTTCCGCCACCCGTCGCGCATTAAGCACTCCACCAACTGCCATTGTTAACGCAATCAGAATGATATTCCATTGCAAGCTTAAACCGGGTGCCAGCAATAATAATGCAGCAATTTTAGGGGTGTCATTAAGTCCACGGGCGAAACAAACCGCCCCTGCGCTGAAAAAATGCAAGCTATCTAGTACGCGTTGCAACTCAATACCCAAAATCACCCCGGCATAACGGTTTGCACAGGCCGATTGATTATCAATGCTGAGTGAACGTGTGGAACCCTGTCCTAAGATCAACGTACCTGAATCGTCCAGAAGGCAGGCTGAAGCCAATGCGGGTTCATTTTCTACGCATAAACATAAAGCATCACTGATTGCCTTACGTTTCCTGATTTGCCGGAAACTCGTGTAGACCAACATAGCTATTATTAAAGAAACCACAGGACTCAGCAGCAACGGCAATACAAAATTGGTGCCCAATGCCGCCAGCTTTACGGTACCTGTTGCCAAAAGCGTGCTACCCGTTAACGCCCCCAGCAAGGCGTGGGTAGTGGATACGGGAAAACCCAAACGGGTAGCCAAGATAACGGTCATCCCTGCACCGGCGGCGACTGCGGTTATAAAGGGGATAGAATGGATGAGTTCATCCGGGGCCAACCCTTTTCCCGAAAACTTAATCAACAAGGTTTGCGCCAAGAATAACGCGCAAAAAGAACCAGCCAATGTGGTGATCGTCGCCCAGGTTAGAGCAGTCCGATAACTCGCCGTACCGCTTCCGAAGAGGGATGCAACGCCTTTAAAGTTATCATTTGCGCCATTGGAAAAGGCCAAAAAGCAAACGGTAATAAATAACAAAATAATGGTCATGCGCAGCTCCTTACACACGGTATTGTAGATACACCGAGTCTATTATTTCAGCCTCTGTCTCAATGCGCTAGTGCTTATCTATTTTCGGAAGCAAGGATACAACTAACAATGCGGTTCATGGAATACTGAGTGACCGCTCATGAAGGTAACCGGACACTTATAATGCACAGTACCCAATGGCAGCAGTGGGTCGTAACCGGACGACCAGAAAACAAAAATTTGCTCGTTGCGAGTGGCTGCTTTGATATGATTTTAAAGGGTTTTATGAGTGAAAATATCCCCCTATAATTGTAAAATTAAAGATGCTCGTGCTCAAATAATCGCAAATGAAGAGTCAGTTTTGTTTTGCAAAAACCTGGCCGTGAAGGTGATTGATGCGTTGAGCCATAGGCTCAAAAATTTGCTTCATCATCGTGCGAGATTCTTCGGGTATATTGGCAGCCCGCAACTCGTTGGTCAATCCGGCGAATTGAGCCACCCAATGCTCGTAATGCCCCTCCATTACCTCAATCTCCAGCCACATATCGCGCTGCCCTTGCTCGTCGAGAATCGTTTGCAGCCCGCGCTCAAGCGTTGCCCCGTCAGTAAGCAGTTGGGCGACCGTTGCTTTGACTGAATCGGGCAACTCCGGCAAGTGACCGTAAGCGGTCTTGGCCTTCTTGCTCTCGGCTTCCGCAGCTTCCTCCATCAGCATACCGTAACGATACAGGCCGGGGTACTCGCGGCACAGGAAGGCAAGTTTTTCATCAGAAACCGTACTCCATAGCCATTGCAAATCCAGGATATGCCCGACCATTTGCTCCAGCAATGCAGCATCATCAACACCCTGTGCTTCCAGTTGGCGTACCCGCTGATCAATCGCGGCGGCGAGTTTGTGTTCTTTGTTAACAGTCCGACCGCCGGGAACCTTAATTTTGCCAGAGGCAATGCCAGATGCGACCGTCTCCAAGATTTTGGCGTACCGAAAGAAGCCGGCATATTCCTCACACAAAGCATCCATCTCCGGACCGGACGTGTTCATCATCAAATGGTGGAAATCGGACATATAATGAGCCATCTCTGGAAGTATCTCGACTTCAAGCAGCCCCAGCGCGTCAAGCTGTTTCATTTTCCTGTCAATGCGCGAGGCCATGCGCCGATGCTTTGCTGTTACAGACACGAAGACACCCTCTCTGCGTTTTGCTTCAGCCCTGTCACTGCGCTTCACCTATAGAAATGTCATCTGCCATGATTTTTCCCTGAAATATGGGTTATGTGAATATTCGCCGGAAAATATACGCCAGTATTCACCAACTGCATAGCGCTTAGCGCTGGTTATCGAGGTCTTGGCGCTCGGTTGAGACGCGTAAATATGCGGCAATCGCCATAATGGTCACAAAATAGTAAATTGGCTTTTATTGTGCGTAAAAATACAACATTTTGTAAAGTGTATTTTAGCGACGAAATGACGACAAAAAAACGGTGGTTTTGTTGCGGCATATAATGGTTTATTACGATTCCGTATATTTGCGGACGAATAAGCGTTCGTAAATTAAAATAAGTGTTAAATAGTATCCAAAGAATAGAATACGTTTGATTAACGGGATCATTTATCATGATCAAATAGCGCTAACAGGTCGTCGATGAACACCATTACCGAAATTTTGATAGGTATTGTCAACAGAGTGACTTATCACAACCCCACGACGGGCTGGTCGGTACTGCGTGTGCAACCCTTTCAGTCGCCACAACAACAAGAAACCGTCACGATTCATCAAACTAAAGTCTTTGCCGGTGCCACCATGGAATTTCGTGGCGCTTGGACCATTGATCATAAATACGGCCGGCAATTCAAAGCAACCGAAGCGATTGAAAAGAAGCCTGCAACGACGGCCTCTATTGAAAAATATCTAGGCTCCGGTCTCATTAAGGGGGTCGGTCCGCAAACGGCAAAAAAGATTGTTAAGTATTTCCAGAAAGAGACCTTGGATATCTTTGAGAATGCTATTCACCGCTTAACTGAAGTTCCTGGCATAGCCCAAAAGAAACTGGACATGATTGAGCAGGCATGGACCGAACATCGCGCTATCAGAGAAGTGATGATGTTTCTTCAGGGCCATGGCATCAGCACCTTGTTTGCGGTGCGCATTTATAAGGAATATGGCGATAAAGCGATAGCGATGGTCACAGAAGATCCCTATCGGCTGGCGAATGATATTTATGGGATTGGCTTTTTCTCTGCGGATAAAGTGGCACTCAGTATTGGCTTAGCGGAAGACTCCCAACCACGCATGCTGGCTGCGATCAAACATGTGTTGGCAGCCAGTCGTGAGCAAGGCCATTGTTATCTGACCGAACCACAGATCAATACCGGCATCATTGAACTTATTGACATAAACCTGGGTGAACGGCTAAAAGAGTACCTGGGCTTAATGCAACAAGCCGGTCAGCTTTGCACCCGACATCTTAACAAAGATAATGTGGAAACCATCGGCTATTACTCAAAGACCCTTTTTTATGATGAAACCGCTGTGGCTACCATATTACGAGGAATGAAGGGGTCTGTTGCGAGTGAGCCGGACAGAATTGCACAGTGGGTCACTGCCTATTGTCATAGTAAACACATCGCGTTAAGTGATGAACAAGCCCATGCCGTTAACGGTGTGGTGCAACACCAATTTTCAATACTGACTGGCGGGCCCGGCTGCGGTAAAACCACGACGACCTTAGTGATCGTTCGTTTGCTGGAGGCCATGAACAAGGCCGTTTTATTGGCTGCGCCTACGGGACGGGCTTCGCAGCGGATGGGCGAGGTTATTGGCCGGGAAGCTAAAACCATTCATCGACTGCTGGTATGGAAAGGCGGTGAGTTCCAGATGAATGAAGACTCCAAGTTAATAGCCGATTTTTTGATTGTTGATGAATGCTCGATGTTGGATATCAGTTTAACGGCGTCCTTATTAAAA
>JBBQCU010000058.1:0-11580 GCA_038319065.1 Methylococcales bacterium | reverse complement strand
CCGTCAGCAGGAATTTTTTCACCGGGGCGGATCAACAAAATATCATTTTCCTTAATTTTATCGGCGCTAATTTTAATTTCTTCGTCATTACCTAACAGCGTTGCTTCCGGCGGTTGCAGATTGACCAATTTACGAATGTCGTTCACTACTTTTCTTTTTGCCAATTCTTCCAGATACCGGCCTAATAGAACAAAATCAATGATCCCGGTTGCCGCATTAAAATAAACTTGCCGGCTGTTGCGAAATAATGCCGCAAGACTGTAACTGTATGCCGCGCCTACCCCCAGCGCAATCAAGCTATCCATATTGGCGGAACCTTGTTTCGCTTGATTTAGCGCTTTTTTAAAAATATCCCGGCCTTCCCAGAAAACCACGGGGGTAGCGAATAATGCCTGCAACAGCAAAAGCGGGCGGGATCTTGACCGGAATAAGCTCAGTAATGTCACCGGCAAACTCAACAAACCTAACGTTATGAGTTGTTTTTTTGCCGTGATCAAATGTCTGCCTTCCAATTCGAACAGCAATTTTCTTTCTGTCAGTGTATCGATTGAATAGGCTTGGTAGCTATTTGCCGAAATAATTTTAAAAAGCCTCTCTTTAGAGAGATAACCTTTGACTCGAGCCGTTTCTGACAGATAATTAACCGTCGCTTTAGTGATATCGGGTTCACGTCGCAACACCATTTCCAGAAACAAGGCACAGGACGCACAGCTCATTCCTCCAATCCCGATAACAAAATCCTGTAATCCTTCGCTGGAATGGGTGTTTTTATACTTTATGGCGGTTATCGTTTGACGGGGTTTCAGGCCAAGGTTGGCTATGACCGCTTCCAACAACTGCAACAGATTGGCAACTGGCAGGTATTCCGGGTCAAAATGTATGGTGACCGAGGCTATCGCCGGAACGATTTTTACTGCATCAATACCCGCCCTTTTGTGTAACACTATTTCCAGTACGTAAGCACGTTCCTGATCCTTGCGTAAACTCGGCGCGATAAGTCGAATGCGACGTTTTGTGTGGTGCACAAGGGTGAAATGTTTGGATTCAGCAGATTGAAACATAGTGATAATATTGTTTGTATTTTTCTTGATTAGAGGCTCAATCTCCAAAGAATGTTTTCCCCGCGTGTTCCTGCAAGCCCTCGTAAGTAGTAAAAGTTTGCATGCCACCGGACAGGTTTTTTACCCGAAAGCCATTTTGTTGCAAGATCCGGGTCGCATTATAAGCTCTTTGCCCGACACCGCAGACGACCCAGATTTCCCGTTCCTGTGATAATTCTTGCAAGCGATCACGCAACGAATCCAAAGGAATATTGACCGCAAAGGGGATATGTTTTTGTTGAAACTCGGCGGCCGTCCGTACATCGACAATTTGCGCCTGTGCAAACGGATCGTCCAAAATCAGCGCCAGCAGTTGACTGGCTTCATCCTGATTTTCGACAACTTGTACATGCGTGTCCAGCAATTCTTCCCATCTTGCCAGCGGATGATTGCCGCGCAAATGATTGGCCGCTATCATCCCGGCCAGATTAACCGGATCCTTGGTTGCGCCAAATTGTGGAGCATAACAGAGTTCTGCTTCTTCAAGGTCATAGACGGTAGCGCCCATTTGTATAAATGCAGAAATAACATCAATGCGCCTGGCCACCCCTGACTCGCCTAAGGCCTGCGCACCCAGAACCTTGCCATTGCGGGTATCGTAGAGCAATTTGATATGAATGGGTTTGGCGCCCGGATAATAACCCACATGATTGCCGGGATGCAGATAGACTTTTTCGTAGTTTGTAAAACCGGACGCTTTCAGCGCTTTTTCATTAACTCCGGTTGTTGCCACCGTTAATCCGAAAATACCGCAAACCGAGGTCCCCTGAACGCCTCGATAAGGCATCAATGAGGTAGCTCCCGCCACCTCTTTACCCAGAATATGGGCGGCGGCAAGACGGCCTTGCCGGTTAGCCGGTCCGGCCAGGGGACACAATTGCCATTCGTTGGTAATAAAATTACGGACTTCGACGACATCGCCAACCGCCCAAATAGAGGGATCACTGGTTTGCATGGTTTCATTAACCCGGATACCGCCAAGCTGACCTAATTCCAAACCCGCTTGAGCTGCCAATTGTGCTCGTGGCCTCACGCCGATAGAGATCATCACCGCTTCCGTGCTTATGTGTTCTCCTGAAGTCAGGTTAACCTTCAGGGTCTGATCCGGATTTTGCTGGAAAGAAGAAACATGGCTGTTCAGCCGGCAATCAATGCCGTGTTGTTGCAGATGCTGGGCAATATAAGTAGTCATTTCCTGATCCAATGTAGGCATAACCTGATGAGACGACTGCAACACGGTCACCTTTACCCCTCGCTTACTTAAATTTTCAGCCAGTTCCAAACCCAGATAACCCGCGCCCATTACCACGGCGCGCGTCATATTTTCAAGGGCCGTGCGTATTTCCCGGCTATCAGGAATGGTTCTCAAGACATAAATTCCCGGGAGATTGATGCCATCAATATCAGGCCAAACCGCGGAAGCTCCGGTCGATAGAACCAATGCATCGTAATTTTCGACTCGACCCCGGCCGGTTGCCAGATCACGCACTTCAAGCGTTTTAGCGGCTTTATCAATAGCCAGCACTTCCGTTTCGGTGCAAACCTGGATATTAAACCGATTTATGAACAAATCAGGGGTCGCCACCAGCAACTTGTCTTCGTCGACAATAACATCTCCGATAAAGTAAGGCAATCCACAATTAGCAAAAGAAACGTAGGAACCCATTTCAAAAATAATGATTTCGCAGTCTTCGCATAAGCGCCGGAGTCGAGCCGCACAGGTCGCGCCCCCGGCAACGCCACCAACAATTAAAATACGCTTATGTGCCATATAATTTTTTATCCCTCTAACTGAGTCATACGGGTAGCCAGATTCAATGATTCGGGGCTTTTTACTTTATAAGCCATTTAACTAATTTTGATTATTCAATAGGCAAATTCTACCACACCAACCTAGCATGTCTGTCAGATGCCGAATTGAGGGACTATCTTCAAGGGGAGCCAAAAGTGTTTCCTTTGCTGTGAATCAAAAACCCGGTTTTGTTTGTGCTGCTCAGGCTTATTCCCCTCAGTACCAACAGGCAAATTGGCCTTTACTGTGGAGAGGGGGAAAACAACCTGATGAGGATCTGACAAGCGGGGGGGTACCAAGTACGGCATAACTTCTTCGTTTTCAATATCTTCAATAATGTTCATGCGGCCAGCTAAATAATATGGCCATTCCGGTAACAAGTGACATAACATTAAAAACCACGTCAGGAAAGTCAGACCGAGGCTTTAGGTTTTTATGATCCGCTTAATGGCTGATTGCAGCCGAAATTTGATTTATGCTATGAATAAATGTCCGGAAGCGATTATTCCGGTCTGTTAACAAACAGCTTCAGCAGAAGTGTTTCTACGTTTATTTAACCCATGAATGCCCAACAGTCCACCTAAAAATAACCAGACCGAAGCAGGAAGTGGAACTGGGGCTGACTGCAAATTACCTCTAATGGTAACATCCGCATAAAGCTCAACAGATGAATTATGAGCCGCATCAAAAGTATATTGAGGAAAAAAACCGTTTGCTCCCGCATTTGGGGAGTTAAGCGCATTGGCGTTTACAAAAATGTTTCCTAACAAGGGATTATCAAAGGTAAACAGATCCAGAACTACATCGTTATCAGCAAAGTCACCACTGACATTAGCCACGAAATTGTAAGTTAGGGTCAGAATAACCTTGTAGTCATCAGTAGCACTCGTGTTGTTTAAAGCCAGGCTATACCAACCGGTATTACCAGACTCTACAGTTCCACTGGAAACATTCCCGTTTGCAGAAAATGTATATACAAAAGGGTTCCCAATCGTCACTGACACGGAGTCAATGGCCGGGTTGTTTGCATCAACACTTCCATTGCCTGTAGTCGATAAATAGGAGACAGGCGAGCCGGCCTGTTCAAACGCTCCCAGTATAGCTAATCCAGACAAGTCACCTGCAGTGCCGGTATTGCTAATGCTATCGATCGTGAAGCTAATCGTTGCTTGACTATTGAATGAACTACTTGCCTCGCTCGTGTCAACGGCAAGCATCGACATGAGCATTAAACTCGCCGGCATTATTTTGTAGTTAATAAAAGTATTCATAGATAAATCCTAAATTCAATTGAGTGAAACGGAATGTAAGCCGATTTATTTACCGGCTTACATTCAATCCATAATCCAGCCTTACTCCTTAGGCGCCAAATGACTCTCAAATGACTGGAGGGGCTCAACCGAACCATGGGTGCCTACCGCAGGAATAAGCAAAAACTCGTCTTTAGCCAGATCGGCATTCAACGGATTATCAGAGACCACAGTCACATCATCACCTGCATGGCCATTGGGTATCGAAATTTCCGGATGATCGAAAGGGGCTTTTTCGTAGCGCACCCGATCATCAGTAAGGGATTTCAAAAATGCCGCTAAAGCAGCCAGTCCGTCAGGATCACCCTCCAGAAAAAGATTCGACATTAATTTATGTCTATCCGGACTATCAAAGTTCCCTTTTCGCGTGTAAAACTCCAGCACTTGATCCAATGTCGCCATGCTGCCGTTATGCATATAGGGCCCAGTCAGTTCGACATTGCGCAAACCAGGCACCTTAAAAACCGCTTGTTTGGCGACGCGCAATTTGACCGGGGTTGCGTTGAGTGCGGTATTTGCTGCTGCGATAGTTGGAATATAACCGGCAAGTAGACAACTTTGTTGCTTTAAGCTGTTTTCTCGACTCCCATCCAGTTGAATGCCATCCGTCGCAGTAAATTTATTAATACTATTTACGGAAGTATTATCGGCAAGCGATACAATAAAATCACAACTGCGAACCCTATTAACGCCAGGATCCAGAACATTGGAATAGTTACCCAGTAAATACTGGAGATATTGGTCAGCAAAGGATAACGGATTTCCAAAATCATCCACTCCGCCTAGGCCCTGATCTGCATTGGGGTCATTCACACCGGTGTTGGCGAAGCCAAAATCCAACAGCTTATATCCACCCAATGTTATATCACGGGTAACAACGCTAATATATTGGCTGATACCGGCTGCTCGCCCCCCTAGACCGTCTCCAAGCGCATTTAAACCATAGGGTATTGGAAAATTAGCCGGACCATAGAAGGCATCAGCTTTTGGTGTAACCAAGGCGCTGTTTAATGCTATTGCAGCAGTGGTAAAGGCTGGCCCTGCATGACACAGATTACAGTGGTTTAGCGAAAATGCTTCAAAACCAACACGTAATGCATCAATTTCGTTCTGGGTTTTGCCCATGCCTTCCCAGGTTGGCTCGAAGGTATCAGGGTCACGCGGACTCAAATCAAATGGGGCTTGATCGGAAATCAAAGTGCTCTGATACAGTTGAAGCGCAAGGCCAAAGAACATTGAGAAATTGGCTTCCATTTGGTTATAAGGCGTTTGGCCGTTTGGAACCGGAATAGGCACGGCGCCGCTGAAAGACCAGTATTTGGAATTGAAGGCCTGCATAATCAGGCTCTTATAGGTAGTATTCAGACCCGGCTTCAAATTACCGGTCGTACTCAAGCTGTAAAGCCCCAGAACACTATCTTCATTGTGCACTTTCTGATTCTGCAAGGGTTGCCGCAGCAGTAGCTTTCTACCGATTTCCGGCCATTTTCGCTGTCTGCAAGACATTTCCGCATCGCTGAGTGGCGGTCCCATCGCCTGGGACGCCAGGGAAGAGTTTTGCAAATGCAACCTGTAGGGTATTACCGTTCTGGCTCCGGTTTTTAGCCAAAGTCCGTTATTGGTATCTCGCTCACCCCAGGGACTAAAGCCGTTATAAATATTATTGGCACGGCCATCCCAAAAGTTTTGGTAGTTGAAAACGGCATTGATCACAGAGGGTGTGTTTCTTGGTTCCACACGTCTGGTGCCGGTTGCGCCAATATGAAATACGGGATCGGCACTACGAACACACTGGTCATCCTTTCCGGTATATTTTGAGACACCGGAAAAATCGCCGCTGAATGTACCCGCGGAAGAAACCACATCATCAGTTGAAAAACTAAGGCCGCTTGCCTTGTTAAACGGATCGTTGTAGCGAAAGGTTGGAAAATCACCAGCCTTCACTGTGTAATTCGGGCCACCGCTGGATGCGCCCGACGGCAATTGCTCAAAAGTTTGCGCAGTAGAATCAGGGCTGGAGTCAATACCTTTTTGTCCCGGATTTATCTGATTTTTAATCCGTCTGTCAGCACCGGCATGAAAATGACATGAAGCGCATGCCATGCCGTCACTTCCGGCATTTACATCCCAGAACAACGCCTTACCCAAAGCAATGGCTTTGGCCTTATCAACAACGATCGGATCGCTGCCATCAAGCAGTCCCGGCACAGGAGGAATAGGTACATTTTGCAAAGGCGTAGGCTGCGGCCCATGGGCAAAAATTGCTTCTGATATCAAGATAGAGCAAACCATACTAAAGTAGGCTAATCGCATTTTGGTATTACCTCAAAACAAACGAAGTTAATTAGAAAACGGCTTATGCCGTCGTAAAAAAGATGTAAGGTAAATTCCATATACGTTCCGGGATTTACGGAGATAACTTTTGCTCAAATGGTTTCAGGGCATCTGCATTGCCATTTGCCCCAACCGCATCTATAACTAGAAATTCATCGGCTGCAAGATCAGGTGACAATGGGTTACTATTTGCTATTGATACAGGACCGCCCGAATGACCATGGGGTATTTTGATTTCCGGGTGGTCAAATGGCGCTTTTTCATAGCGCACCCGTTCATCGGTCAATGTCTTCAGAAATGCGATTAAATCGGCGCGTTTATCCGGATTGCTTATCAAGTCTCCTGAACCAGTCACGAATCCGAAATTTTTACCCGGCGTTTCAAAATTGCCGCCCCGCGCATAAAACTCCACAACCTGATCCAGACTGGCCATGCCGCCGTTGTGCATATAAGGGCCAGTCAATTCTATATTCCGTAGGCTGGGAATCTTGAATGCGCCGTCGAGTATGACCAGTGATTTACCACTGTCCGGTTTGGCAAGTTCAGTTAACGTAGCCGAGGGGGTCGGCTGGAAGCCATAAGATGGCACGGAACAGCCTTCAGTATTTTGTGTTTGCGGCATAATGCCGTCCGCCCGTGTAAAAATTTTTGCAATTGGCCCGGCAGTGTTCAAGGCCAGCGGGATCTGGAAATCGCAGGGTCTGATGGCGGTTACCGGGGCATCGTAAACACCGGCGCTGTTGCCGGCCAAGTACTGCAAGTACTGCAAACTGTACGACAGCGGGTGACCAAAATCATCGATGCCCCCCAAGCCGATATCCGAAGCCAGCGGGGTAACGCCGGTTGAGGTAAATCCCGTATCGCTCAAGGTAGAGCCGGCGTTGCTCAAGAATCGGCTAACGACGTTGGCAGATGTCCTGAGTGAGGTCGCCGCATTACCAAAGGCTTCCGGATGGGTTTTCACCAGTTGACCGTTAGTGGCTACAGTGGCCGAGGTAAAGGTTGGTCCTACATGGCATAATGCACAACTGGCGTTTCTGAACTGATCGAGTCCACGCAATTCCGAGGCGGTTAAATCGGTAGGCAAACCCTGAGCGTCGCGGGCACTCCGATCAAAACGCGAATCATCGGATACCAAAATGGATTCGTACAACTGAATGGCCAAAGCAAAAAACATCGGAAAATTCGCCTCAATTTGGGCGTACGGCATTTCCCCGGGTGTGGACGGCTGGCCAAAGGCATCACGCCGGGCATAGCCCCAGTATTTTTTGTTGAAAGCCTCCATGACCAGCATGCGGTAAGTGGTATCGAGACCGGGCTGCAAATTGCCGGGGGTGCTAAGACTCAAATCGCCCAGCACACTGTCCTGATCGTGTATTTTTTGATTTTCCAGCGGTCTTCGATTTAACAGTTTGCGTGCCAGGTCCTTGAAAGTCCGATGACGGCAGCTCATTTCCGTATCGTTTAACGGGGCCGCAACCGCTACAGATGCCAGCGAGGAATTGATCAAGCTCAAGCGTTGCTTTTGAACCGTTGTATTATTGATTTTTACCCAAACGCCCGCGCCGGGATCGCGGTCGCCCCAGGTGGTGCTGCCGTTGAATACATTGTTGGCCCGGCCATCCCAGAAACTACGGAAATTGAAGATTGCGTTGATGACGGTCGGCGCATTTCGCGGCGACACTTTACGGGTTCCGGTTGCGCCGATGTGAAACACCGTATCGGCCGTGCGGTCGCAGACATCATCGCCGCTGCTTGGGACCTCTGTTGAGAAGTCTCTTTGCACCACCGATACGAAGTTTCCGCCAAAGGTTCCTGATGATGAGACCACCTCATCGCTATAAAAATTAACCGTTGTGGCGGTATCGAAAGGGTCGGCCAGTTGAAAAAACGGGAAATCCGCTTTCTTCAAGTTGTAATTTGGGCCTCCCGAACCGCCGCTAGCGGTAGGCTCAAATGTTTGTTCCGGGACAAGGGTCGATTTTCCGCCCGGCGCCAACTGGTTCTTGGTTCTGGCATCAGCTCCGGCATGGAAATGACAACTGGCGCAAGCGATGCCGTCACTACCGGCATTGGTATCCCAAAACAAGGCCTTGCCGAGAGCAATGGCCATGCTTTTATCGACCACAATAGGGTCGGCTCCATCCAGCAAGCCCGGAACCTCTGGGATGGGTATATTCTTCAGGCTAATCGGCAACGGGCCGAAACCGTTCGCCATTGCAGGCGTTACGACGCCTTCGCTTACCAGCATGAAAAAGGCAAGTGTAAAAACATTGGTAACCCTGTGAAACATGGTATTACTCCGGGAATTTGATTTTCAATTTATTCATAGATGGCCGGGGCCCATTTTATAAAATGGGCCCGGTGAAACTTGAGGTTGGCTGGCTTCAGATGATTGCTTTATACAGTCCGAAGCGGGAGACCTTCCAACGGAAGGCCCCCAAGCAGCGGCGTTATGTCAGTTTCTGCTTTCTACGCGTAGAGACCATCAAGCCGGCCAATGCGGAACCGAACAGGTAAACCGCACCCGGCAACGGAACGCTACTGACGGTACTGACTGTCAGCTGTTGGCTAGCCACGCCTGTCAGCAAATTGTCCGCGCCCCCAATAGCGATCGTATACCAGCCCGTCGCCAAATTATTAAATACCAGTTGGTAGAAACCGGCGGCCGAACTTCCTGTAACGCCACTGAAATAAGAGTTGCTTAGGTCGACCTGATTGACCCCGGTACCGATTGCCTCACCCCAGTCACCGCCGGCAGATGCACTGCCTCCATTAATATAAGCCAGTGTTTTCAGCAGGTTGCCGCCACCGCCGGCATCAACTGATGGATCGGACATCCACACTGTGCCTGCATCTCCCAACTGTCCCACCGCGTTGAAGCTATGCGGCGCGTTACCAGAAATACTTGTTTCATCCGGGGCGCTCGTACCGCCATCGAACGCGCCGTTGGAAGCCCACACCGTAAATCCGAGCGCTCTCGATCCCGATAAAACCGCGTCGGTAATCGTGACGGTTTGATTGGCTGCCGTGATATCAAAACTGAACCAAGTGACGGCATGACCCCAGCCGGAATTGTTTAAACTGGGGTTGCCGGTCCACCCGGCTCGACCGCCGGCAGTGTTGGCCATCGTCAGTTCAAGCGACTGGATGGAGTCGTTGGCGCCGATAACTTGGTCGCTACCCGCCCAATTGGCAGTATTGACTGTGACCGCGCCTGCCGCATGAGCACCAGTGCTGGCCATGGATAAAACTGTGCCTGCCAGAATCGACTTCACGGCAATTTGTAATTTACTACTCATTCTGAATCTCCAGAGTGCTTGTGCACTTAATTGGTTTTTAACATAATGATGCGCACTTAAATCAGCAGATGCATCTCGTTTGTGGAACTTAAATCCCAGGCGCAATTGGGCTAAAGAGTGACTCTGACCCTGCAATATTGGTCTGATAGCTCATTAATATCCCTATTGCGTTCAGGATGCAGCTTGGCTATCTAATTAAAGATCCTTGGCTTTCCGGCCCCGACTTGCGACGGGTGTGGCGAGATGCCAGGAAGAAATCAGATTTGCCTGTAATATTCCTTTTACAAGCCAACTTTAGATGATTTCGACATGGCAGTTGTCATAGAGCTCAAATCATGCCAATTCTATTGAGCAGCTTATGCTTGAATAACGGGATCATTCTCCAAATAGTTAAAATAATCCGGTAATGAATGCTTTCTGACAAGCTATTGGTTTGTGTAAATCTCGTGTTTTGTGAATTGATTACTGGCTAAAAATCGAATTTTTCCCTATTGATACTCATATTGGCTGTATTAATAAATATACTTATTATCAATAAGTTAGTAAAAGATACAATCTATATGATATGAGATAAAACCATAAGTTAATAAGGAGGTGGGCTGTTTTTAGCTTGCGTTCAAACTGTTAACAAAGGGTTGGTTTTTACAGACTGAATCCGGCAGTTCAAATCATTAAAAAAATAATGTCCTGTGGAGGTGAAACCATTAAAAAACGAAAGGTTTTTCTAAAAAAATATTTTTATCAAATATCAATTTGATAAAAATAGGCCATATGCCACATTAACTGTGGCATATGGCCTATTTTCGTTTTCCAGCAATACTCATTTGAAAAGGTTAAATTCCTGGTCCAGTTACTTTGGTTTGATATTTGCTTTGATTAAAATTTACTTCTATATTTTTGGAGAACAAGATTAATACCCGGACCCAAAAAATACCGCAACGGAATGACCCCTGTTTTTGCGGCAGCCAAAAAAAATATAAGAAATGCTGCATGAACAGCCCGGCAAGTTCCGCCACATTACAGAAAAATAATCATCAGGGTTACCTGGATGCAGCTCAAGAAGCCGTTCTGAAAAAAGATTTCGTTTCAGCAGAAAATTATTTCCGTAACGCGCTGATGCAACAAAAAACCTCTGCGATTGCACTTGCAGGGTTAGGCCAGAGCCTATGCCAATTAAACAGGCCTAAAGAAGGCATTCCTTTTCTCGATAAGGCAGGAAAGGTTTTGCTAAAACAGGCAAAGCTAACCAGGGAAATTAAAAATCCTCTTGATCTGGCTTATCAACTGATTCACTGGCATGCGCCGGAAGAAGCGTTGATTTTGGCCAATGCCATTCTGGCCATTGATGCAAATTCTGCTAACGCCAACTATATCGCTGCTCTGAGTTTACAGGCTTTAAACAAACTGCCGGAAGCTTATTCATTAGCCATTCGTGCAGTCAAGCTTGCGCCTGGCGAATCAAATGCAATTATTCTTCTGGCGGTATTGGAGTCTAAATTGGGCAATGTGATTGATGCGCGGGAGCGTCTTGAGTTTGTAGTGAACAAACCCGCCGATGTCAATGCTGCCAGAGCTCACCTGGAACTTGGCGTTATACTGGATAAAGCGGGTGAGTTTGATCTGGCATTTAAGCATTTGACCGAGTCTGGAAAAATTAATCTGGATGCCCCGGCGGCTCGCTGGATGGATAAAAGTGCGGTTTATCGAGATATCACTCAATACAAAGACGCATTTGATACGAA
>JBBQCU010000057.1:0-11586 GCA_038319065.1 Methylococcales bacterium | reverse complement strand
CATTAAAAATGCCAAACCGGTTGAAGCCACCCTGAGAAATTTTCGCAAAAATGGCGAACTTTTTTATAACCGCCTGTCCATTACCCCTCTTTTTGATAGTGAAGGTCAGCTGATTTATTTCCTGGGCGTTCAATACGACGTCACCGAACAAATTCTGGCCCAGCAGGAAATTAAAAAGTTAACCGATACGCTCCATACACTCAGTAGCAAGTAACACATGATGTCCAGCTTCCATAAACAGGTAATCGTCCCCTATACCGCTGAGCAAATGTTCGATCTGGTGAATGATATCAATGCCTACTCGACCTTTATCCCTTTATGTATTTCATCTGAAGTCCACGAAGAACAGGATCATAAATTGCGGGCGACTATCAAGATCGCCAAAGGTAAAATCGGCTTTGGATTTACCACGGTTAATACCATGGAAAAAAGCCGCTCCATTACCATGAATCTGGAAAACGGCCCCTTCAAAGCACCCAAAGGGGTCTGGCGTTTTACTCCGTCTCGAACTCAGCATGAGTGCATCATTTCGCTGTATTTTGACTTCGAATTTGCCAATAAATTACTCGGCGTCGCTTTAGGCGGCTTATTCAAAGAGCTTTGCGATTCCATGGTTGAATCCTTTCGCAAACAGGCGGCAGTCCGCAATGGCTCATAGTGTGCTCAAACTTAAATGGATAAGTTTTATCTTTGGCTTAGCCCATAATATTTGGGTATGGGGTTTTAAATTGACAGCCATAAATTTCTAACTTTAAATGTGTTGGTGTTGGGTTCCGGATTCATCAAGCCTTTCAAGCTCGTTCACTTGCGGTTCGCGAATTGTTTCTAACATAACTTGTTTTTCCGCAAAGACTGGAGACCTTAGGCCTGTTGGAATCATCAATCTGGTTAATTGACGGTTTTTAACCCAGACTAAAACGCGAAAGCCCAGTAATAAACAGACGATTACCAAATAAAAGAGAGGTTCCGCCAAGTTACCTTTGAGTTGCCAGTAATAATGAATAATGGCTGCACCTGCTGCTAAATATATAAATCGGTGAAGTTTTTTCCAGTTTTTCCCCATGCGCTTTTTGGCCCATTTGGGCGATGTCAGCGCTAATGAAAAAAAAATAATGTAAGCCAGCACTCCAAACCAAATATACTGACTTTCAATGATATCAACACCAATAACAGACCACACCAGAGCATGATCCATCAGCAAGTAGGCCAGTACATGTAAAGTCGCATAAAAGAAAGCATACATCCCTAACAGTTGCCGGTATTCTGTCATGCCACGCCAACTTGTAACCGTTTGAAGGGGCGTAATAGCCAGCGTCAACCATAAAAAACGTAATGACCAATCCCCCAGGCGTATATGCAGGGCTTGTATTGGGTTTGGTCCTAAATTGTCGAAAGCAGTATCAATAAGCAACCATAACAAAGGTATTAAACAAACGGCCAGCGTTAAGGAATACAAATTGTTGAATCGAAAAGTCATTAGAAAAAATGCCTCAAATCCATACCACTATACAAAGACGCTACTTGATTACCGTAGCCATTAAATAATTCCGTTTGCCGGCGTGGGGTAAAAAAACTGGTGCCTAATTGGCGCTCACTGTTTTGACTCCAGCGTGGGTGGGCAACTGCTGGATTCACATTAGAATAAAAACCATAGTCATTGGGTGCAAATTTATTCCAAGTTGTAATCGGCGCTCTTTTTATCAACTCGATTTTTACAATCGTTTTTATACTTTTAAACCCGTATTTCCAGGGCACAACCAAACGTAAGGGCGCACCATTTTGCTTTGGCAGACTGTCTCCATACATGCCAACGGCCAATATTGTCAGGGGATGCATGGCTTCATCAATGCGCAAACCTTCGACATAAGGCCATTCCAACATCGCATTAGCAAGTTGTTTGGGCATGGTTTGTGGTTGATAAACAGCGGTAAATTTTACAAAATGGGCGCTTGATAAAGGTTTAACCATTTTTAATAAACTGGCTAGCGAAAAACCCACCCAGGGCACAACCATGGACCACGCCTCGACACAACGAAGGCGATAGACATATTCCTGAAGAGTCTGCTGACCTAAAATGTCTTCCAAATAATAACTACCCGGCATTTCCACTTCGCCGCTGATCTCCACAGACCAGGGATCGGTAATCAGATTTTGCGCCAGGCTGGTTGCCTCTTTTTTATTAAATGAGAACTCGTAATAGTTCGTGTAGTTTTTGGTGATTTCAGCAGGCGTAACGGTCAACGAGTCGTTAGCAACAGGGCTTTTTGGCAAATCTCCCCAAACCGGTAGCGTGCTGTTGGCAAATGCCGACGAAATAGCTCCTCCGGTGAGCATAGTGGCCAAGGTAGCCTTGATGATCTGACGGCGCTTCTTGAAAACCAAAGGGTCGGTGATTTCACTGCCGGGAATGTCTTTTTTTGTTTTTATTATCATTGCCTTAGTGACCCGACAGTTAATTGATGCGCGTAAACCGGGACAAGATATCCATTATTATTTTCCTTTGGGAATCCATGCCCATAGTTTCTTTACTTTTAGTTCAGTTATGAAGGCCAGTGAAAACAGTTGGACATAATTACCCGCTTCAATCAAATCGAGGCCGATGTGTTCAGGGACCAGATCTTTCCGGGTTCCAAACAGGCGATCCCAGACTGAAAAAACAATACCATAGTTACTGTCGTGTTCGGCACGTAAGGTTGAATGATGGGTTCGATGTAAGGAAGGCGTAATAAACACTTGAGATATAAGCTCTTCATTGCGAACACGAATATTGGCATGATGAAAAAATATGAAAAATAACTCAACAACCTCTATGGCAAGCACCAGATAGGCATTCACACCAATAACGACAACAAAAACACTTTTATAAATAAGTTCAAGTAACAAATCGAATATGTGAAAGCGAAATCCGGTAGAAACATTAAAGCCCTTGTCGCTATGATGAATTTTATGAAATCGCCACAAAAAGTCGTTATGGTGACTGGCATAGTGCCAAAGGTAGATAGCCAAATCAAAAAGAGCAAACGCCAACAGCCATTTCACAGGGCCATTATCCAAGCCGCTTAATAAGCCAAAAGAGGCAAACTGTTGCGCGACAAAAAATAAGGATGAGGCCCTTATAACCGATAAAATCAGGTTGTTGACCAAAAATGCCGTGGTGTTAGTAAAAAATGATTCTTTGTAAATTTGCTGAGGAAATTGACGATAGGGATGACGCTTCTCGATGACTATCAGTGCGATGAAAGCGATGATCGCAAGACCGAATAAGCCTTGAATAAAAAGCATGTCACCCTCATTATTATCATTCATAAATTAACCTCATTGTTTTGCATTATTGTCGTAAACCTTGGCTGTTATTTTGGCTTGGCATTTAATAAATCAGTTAGCCCTTTAATTTCATTGCCGGCGATAATCTTGTCCGTGATATCGTACTGCACTCCCAGGTAATAAATAACGCGTTGCTTTCTATCGAACAAGGGCGTTATCTTCAGTTTATTAAAAAACAAGGTGCCGTCTTTTTTATAATTACGCAACGTGACTTCAACCGTCTCATGTTTTGCCATGGCCTCTTTAATTTGATAACGGCCGGATTGTTCTCTTTCTTCACCCTGAAGAAAACGGCAATTGTGACCGATGATTTCTTCCTGGCTATAACCCGTTAAACGTTCAAAGGCTTTATTGGCATAGACGAGGGGCGCATCCTCTAAATCCGGGTCAGCCAAAGTGACACCATTAACACACTCATCTAAAATAGCGGAAAGTACTTGCGGAATAAGACCGCTATCTTTTTCAACAATAAAAGGCATAATTTAATTCCAATTCTTATAATAATTCAGTAACGATTAGATATTAGCTGGGGTCAGAGCTGCTATTAAATTTTTAATATTTTCAACCGTGTTTTCTGCACCGTCTTCAATGGCAGTTCTTATCAGTTTTTGAAAGGGCCGCATAAAGACCTCAATTTCTGTCAACTCAAAACGAAAGGTTAACCGGGTGGATTTATTTTCTTCGTCACTTTCCAGAAAATAACTATGTACATAGGGCTCCGTCAAGCCTTTAAAAGTAAGCATCATGGCGGGTTGATAATGGGTAATTTCAAAAACAGATTCTACTGTCGATCCTTGGTCATGACGAACTTGCCTTGCTTTGGCGCCTACAAAAACCCTTTTACCATCCAAGGGCTCTAATTTAACGACTTCAACTGCCCATTTTGGGTAGTTTTCATAGAAATGCTCGCCAATGTAAGCAAAAACATCGTGAATCGGTCTGTCAATCTCAATGCTTGCTTCACCCACAACTGGCTTGGTTGAATCAAACGAAAATTTAATTTGCACGAAAAGACTACTCCCGGTCGAGAATGTATCTCAACTAAAATACTGTGTTACTGAGGTTGTACGTGACCATAACATTATTACTATGGTCACTCTAATTGGGCTATCTAGGTCAGAACTTCATACTTGGTGAATATAAAGTTTATTCAAAAAATAGCAAATTTATAAATTGTTTATATTGCTTAGGAATAGTTTGTTTCGTATATGGGGATGAGGATAAACAAACAACAGAATTTTCATAGGATGATGAGCGGTGATAAACCTTGTAAGCCGGGCAAGGTTTTTCGTTCCCGGCAAACCTGAATGAAGGCAGGTATTCTTGGCAATGCCTACTCTTGCTTGCTGTTGACGAAGTCCAAACCGGTATCGGTGTAACTGGAAAATTCTAGGCTATAGGTTATGCTAATCATGTTTCTGAACCAGCCAATAGGTAATTCCCAAAGCTACTACTACCAATGCAGAAGCGCTGACATATTGAGGATCCAAGTGCTTGTAATCAAAAACAATGATTTTTCGAGAAATCGCCATTAGCGCAGTGGCCACAACGAGTTTGACAGGAATCACATCACTTCGGATATACAAGGTAATGTTGATAAAAATTTCTATGGCTATTAATACGATCAAAAATGTCCCGAAGGTTTCCAGCAAATCATTAGACGTCAACATTAAATAAGGAGGATGGCTGATTTTGTCATAAATGGTAAAAAGCACGTCCGAAATACTCAGCAGAATGACAACAACCATTAACAAGGCCAAAAATTTTACTCCACTACGTATAGTAAGGTGTAGAAAGCGTATAAAGGGATCATCATGCTCCGTCGGCAGTTCTTCATGACATTCCGCTGCAACCTGTTTCACGAGCTTGCCCCGCAGGTGCGACAATAAAGGGCCAATTATGTTTTTGTGAGAGGCAAAACCTGACGGCGTAAAATCGTGTTCAAAAAAGTCATTAAGGCCGTCCGTGTTACTTAATTCCTTGGCATCTATTTTATCAAACCCCATACTCCAGTAAGGAAATGCCCGTTCGGTTATGTTTTCTTTTTGAATCAAGGTAACGTCCTTGTGGCGCTTATCTTTTTCTATCATTGCGTATACACTGCTAACAGTTGCTTCATCGCCCTCCAATACTTGAAAAAAAGTCCCGTTCGCATAAAGAAGAATACCGGTTATATTTTTAGCGCCATTATTTTTCCGGCAATCTTGTAACAGCTTTAACAGCTCCTGCTCACTCCATTCCTTGAGTGCCGTGCTCGCGTAAGTCAATCTAATCATTGTCGCTTTCCTCAGTGTTAGTATTATGGTTTTATTATTATGATTGAGCTTTTCCTTGTGCTCAGTTACCAATTTACCCTATAAATTATTCCTTACAACATCTTTTACATACTCTTCCATCTCATCAATCGAGTGCAGGAATTGCCATGATCTCAATGATTCTTTAACCAGCCAGCCGTTGCCTTCCGGAATCATTTCATAGCCGAAACCGCGCAGAATATCGGAAAAAGCCTTAACTTTTACCTGGTCACTCGCCTGAATATTCAAACTCGGATGAAAAGGATAGACCCACATCTGATAAAGGTTCACTAAAATCTGAATGCCCATTGAAGCCCCCATCAAGGCACCTGCACCAACGACTACATAGGCAAATTGCGGAATACTGCGAGCTGCAAACCAGGAGAGAATATCAACCAACATGGCCAAAAAAGGAATCACAACTATCGTTCTTTTCAAGTTGATGTTCATCTCGCAGAGTATGAAAATTTTACCTGTAAAAAACAGAATAATATTGATCTTCGCTTTTGCCGGACTTTAGCCAGTTGAGTATCGCTTGCTTATCGGCAGGTGACTTAAGATTTTGTTCCATAGGTCCGCCGTTGATTGCAGCAGCCAAGCGGGTTTGATCATGAGACCCATAGTAGGCAATCATAACATCCTGCACTGAAAGCCCTGGCTGCCCGTCACGGGCATTGTGGGTATAGTACAAATGGGTCAAGGCAAATAAATAGCCGATGCCTATGGTCATCAAAAAAAGCGTACCCAGCATTTTTTCACTGACTGAAATATCCCTAAATCTTCGATAATGCGTTGCCATGGTTTACCTGTCAATGTGTTTACATGTTAAAAATACAAGATACGTGTACCTTAAGTAACTCGAAAAAATATCCCCCCTTTCACAGTTGCCACCGATTTATAGATTATAAAATTAAGTTTAATCCGTGAACCTGTCCTGAGGTTCCCGTGAGTGATAGCCGAATGGCGAAGCCGAAGGAAAGGATCTGTGGCGGTTTATTGTTCCTCGATGTTTAACAATGAATCTTTCAATTCCTCCGAAAAAGGTTCTTTTCCAAACCAGATATTCAAATAAGCCAGGCTTTGTGCTGGATCATTTAAAGCCGCCAGCGGCTTATTGTTTAAATTCAGTTGTAAGCCGGTCTTGGGATCATAAATAAGGTCATAGTAATCGCCTGCTTTTATATCCTGATAGTAACTATTAAATTTATCAAACACAGGTTGCCAGGCGCTGTATTTTGGGCCAAGATTAATTTTTAGATACTCTTCCGATGCTTCTTTAAAGGCCTTTGCCGGGATGTCCTTTTCATACAAAAATCGCAAATGCTTGGGGTCAGCAGAAAAAATATTGCCGATCTTCTTGCAATCGTCCAGATATAACGCCGCATTTCCGACATGAATTAAACGGAAGGCTTTGAGTTCCGCACGACTGCAACGGGAAAGTCTCGCATTCCGGCTATCGATATAGTCAGGAAAGAGCTCTTCTTCTGCCTGAACTTCAGGTCCAGCGGTAACGAGGGTTATTAATAGTCTTGCAAGCCGTTTTTTATCCATTGCAATACGCCTCCGATAATTGGTAAATGTTGATAAAATCCCTGCATACTGTCCCAGTAGTCCTGATGTATAATTATTTTGCCATCACCATTAAAGCGTAAATGGCTCATTCCAATAGAGTGTACATTGCGGCTTTGTCCCATCACAGTAAATCGGGTATGCATGGTCCAACGCACAAAGACATCATCGCCTTTTTCCTGGATGCCAAGTACTTCAAAGCTCATGGAATCAAGCTGTTGCTGGGTGTGTTGAAGATACTTCAATAGTTCCTTCCGGTTATGCAGGGTCACTATCGTGTCATTAAAGAACAGCGTTTCAGCATAGGTTTCAGCTATCTGGTCAGCCAATGAGATCTGCTTAATTTGATTGTAAAGCTTGATTAGCGGCTGGATTCTCTTGTTTTTAATAACATCGGGCTCAGCAGGCGCTAAAGCCAGATAGTCTTGCAACGAGTTTTGTTCGATGTGACTACAAGCATTTAGCATCAAGGGGATCAGTAACAGTGGAAAAACAGGTTTCATAATCTAAAAGGACTCTACAATGAATGACCATAAGTAACTTAGTTCCGATATCATAACCACTGCCCAAATCAGGATACTTATTCCGGTGGCCGAGGCGGCAATATCCTTTATAACACGTATTTTCTCATTTTGCCGCGTTTCCACAAAATCGCAGAGGGCTTCTATGGTGGTGTTAAACATTTCGCAAATCAGCATCAGGCCGGTGGAGGCGAATACAGAGATAAAATCCACCCATTGGCGAAAATAAAAACAGACGGCCAAAACCAGAACTGAAAGTATGACTTTATAGGCGACGCTAAAATCATATAAAACCGCATAGCGCAGACCCGATAAACAGACCTTCAATTTTCTAAAAGGATGGTAACCGCTCTGGCCGGTACTGAGCAACTTGTTACGCATAGCTTACCTCATGGAGATGCCAATGTTATGCAGCAGATTAAATAAACCCAACATCCAAAGCAGACCCAGCAAGGCACCTCCCACTACATCCGAAGGGAAGTGAACCTGAAGATAGATGCGGTAGAGGGCAACCAGGGACGCCAATAACAGGGCAGTCCCCGTCAAAGAGTAATAGGTAAGCCCCAATTTTTCCGGTTTCAGTATCCAGCACAAGGCCACCCCACAAAGGCAAAGATTTGCGCAGTGTGGACGCTGGGATAGGAGGCATCCAAGGGGATATCGCCAATGACCGGGAATAAATCGGGGCGTGGCCGTGCGAACCAAAGCTTGGCCAGACGGCTGAACAAGGCGACACCGGCCAGGCTTAGAGCCAGCAACCAGCCTTCTGCGGCACGTCCGTTTCTGACCAGAAACCCGCATATCAGCGCGGTTACGGGAACCAGTATAAAGAGGGAGCCGGCCCAGGTGATGATTGCGAAAAAGCGATCGAGACGGAAACCTCTGAGTCCGTGAGCGAGGCTAAGCAGATAGCGATCCCACTGATACCTGGGCACGCTGAAGCGCTCGATGAGAACCAGTAGAACGATTGCCACTAACCAAATTCCTGCTGTTGGCAGGTATTTCAAACCCAGAGTGTTCATTGTTTTACCTTATACGTCAGCCAGGGAGTGCTTCATATGTGACGACTAATCCGTCATCACGATGAAGGCGAATGCCTTGTTACACTTCTGGTTGCCGTTGCTTTTACCCGCCGCTTTTTGAAGTGCCTGGTTATGAGCTTTTCCGTGCCGATAATGACATAGATGACCAGACCCGCCGCAAGCGTCAGCAACCATTCATCACGACCAATGGGCGCGCTGTGGAACAACCAGTTCATTATGGGCAGATAGATGAAGGCAGCTTGTGCCAGCAGCATAGCCAGCACGCCCGGCCAAAGCCAGGGATTGGAAAACAGGCCCAGCGAAAACATGGACTGGGTCAGGGAGCGGCAATTCAGCAGATAGAAAGCTTGGCCGACAACAAACATATTGACAGCGGCAGTGCGGGCTTTCTCGATGCCTTCGCCATGCAAGAGTTCCCATTCGAAAAGTCCGAAGGCTCCTCCAGTTAATAACAGACCCACCAGGATGGTGCGAAAGATCAGGTGGCCCGTGAGAATGGGTTGCTCGGGGTCGCGCGGAGGACGTTGCATGATGTCGCGTTCACGGGCTTCGAAGGCCAGGATCAAGCCCAGGAATAGCGCCGTGGTCATGTTGATCCAGAGCACTTGGCCGGGCAGGATGGGGAGTTCAATACCGGCAAGCACGGCGATAAGGATCAACAGACCCTGACCGATGTTGGTGGGCAAAGTCCAACTGATAAACTTCACCAGATTATCGTAGACGCCTCGCCCTTCCTCAACCGCGGCCGCTATGGAAGCGAAGTTGTCGTCAGTCAGAACCATTGCGGCAGCTTCCTTGGACACCTCGGTGCCGGTAATTCCCATGGCTACACCGATGTTGGCCTGACGTAAAGCCGGCGCATCGTTCACGCCATCACCGGTCATGGCGACGATGTGCCCCCGCGCTTGCAGGACCTTCACCAGTCTGAGCTTTTGTTCGGGCGCCACACGGGCAAACACGGCAGTGCGTTCCGCCGTCACCGGTAAATCCGCATCGGCGATCGCGGCAAGTCCCTTGCCATCCAAGGCCTCGATCGGTTCATGCGGATCCACGAGGCCGATCTGGCGGGCGATGGCTACGGCGGTGCCCAGATGATCGCCCGTGATCATCTTGACGCGTATCCCGGCTGCCCAGCAACGCGCTATCGCCTCGATGGCTTCCTGCCGAGGAGGGTCTATCATGCCTTGCAGGCCAATGAAGCTAAGTCCCTCGGACACTCCGGCATGTTCAAGCGTGTGCTCGCCGAGCGGGCGCTCGCCCCGTGCAAAGGCCAGGACACGCAGGCCTTGTGCTGCCATGTTTTCGACCTGCTCATGAATGGCCTGGACATCCAGAGGTACCCTCTGGAAGTCTTGATCGAGCGCGGCATCGCAGCGAACTAGAATGCTCTCCAGCGATCCTTTCAGATAGATGTGGTGGGCATCAGCCGCGTGATTGTGATGCAGGGTGGCCATGAATTGATGGGCCGACTCGAACGGGATGGCATCCAGACGCGGGTGAGATTTCGTGATGTCAGCATGGTTAAGCCCCGACTTGTAGGCCGAGACCAGCAGGGCACCCTCGGTGGGGTCACCTTCCAGTTTCCAGCCTTCGGCCTCCTGGACAATTCGTGCATCGTTGCAAAGCAGACCTGCCTTTAGACATTCCATCAGCACCCCCTGGTTTTGCGGGTCGGCCGAAGCGCCATTCGCGCGGAACTCGCCTCTTGGCTCATAACCGGAACCGGTCACTTCGTAATTCATACCGGCCGCATAAATGGCCTGCACGGTCATCTGGTTTTGGGTCAGCGTGCCGGTTTTGTCCGAGCAGATGATGGTCGTACCGCCCAGCGTTTCGACCGCCGGCAACTTGCGGATGATCACATGACGTTTGGCCATGCGGGCGACACCGATAGCCAGGGTAATGGTCACGGCCACCGGCAGACCCTCGGGGATAGCCGCCACGGCCAAGGCGACCGATGCGATGAAGGTATCGAGCGGTTCCTGACCTCGCAGCCAGCCGACGGCAAAGGTCAGCAACGAGAGGCCCAGGATAAACCACATCAATAGATGGCTGAACTGCCTGATTTTATGTGTCAGCGGTGTTTCCAGCTCGGTGGCTTCCGCGATCATCCGGTTAATGCGGCCAATTTCGGTGCGGTCGCCCGTTTCCACCACCATGCCGACGCCGGTGCCATAAGTGACCAGGGTGGAGGAATACGCCATGTTGCGGCGGTCGGCCAGAACCGTATCGGGTGGTAGTGATTGAGTGTTTTTTTCCACAGGGACCGATTCGCCGGTGAGGGCCGACTCGTCGATCTGTAAATCCCGCAGCTTGATCAGGCGCAAATCCGCCGCGACCTTATCGCCGGATTGCAGGAAAACGATGTCACCGGGAACCAAGTCCATGGCCGGGACGACTTGACGGACCCCATCGCGCAATACGGCCGCGCTGATGCTAAGCGCGCGCGACAACGCGTCAATGGCGCGCAGGGCATTGAATTCCTGGATAAAGCCAATAATTGCGTTGAGAAAAACCACACCAAAGATGACGCTGGCATCCACCCAACTCTTCAATTAACCGGTGATCAAAGCCGATACCAGCAAGATATATATCAAAGGATCGTGGAACTGGGACAGGAACAGTAGGAGCGGATTCTTGCCTTTCCTGGGGGTCAGGCGGTTTGCGCCAAATCGCGCTTGACGATCTTTAGATTCTTGTGTGCTCAGGCCTTCCAACGCATCGGCATTCAATGCTCCGAGTGCCTGAGTTTCCTCTAGTTCGTGCCAGCCGGTGGTATCGGGTCTTTTCATAATTAAGGCCTTTTATAAGTATTTAAATGTTAGCCATTCACGA
>JBBQCU010000056.1:0-11625 GCA_038319065.1 Methylococcales bacterium | reverse complement strand
AGGTTTACGGATAGAAGTCACCGATGGCGGTTGTTCAGGTTACCAATACGGATTGAAACTCGAAGGCAGCCACACGCCGGAAGACACCGTTATTGATTGCGGCGAGGTGAAAGTATTTATCGATCCGGCCAGTTTTCCGATGCTCGACGGCATGTCTGTCGATTTTCTCGACAGTATCGACGGCTCAGGATTCAAGTTTACCAACCCAAATGCGGCAAAAAGTTGCGCTTGCGGTACTTCTTTTAATACCAGTGCCGAAGGTACCGGAACTAAAACCTGTTCTTAACGTATCAGCAAACTCAATCCGAGGATTAAACCATGTGGGACTATTCAGACAAAGTAAAAGAGCATTTTTTTAACCCAAAAAATGCAGGCGCGGTCGTTGATGCCAATGCGACAGGCGAAGTGGGTTCGATCAGTTGCGGCGATGCATTACGGTTGACCCTGAAGGTTGATGATGACAGCGAAGTGATCCTTGAAGCGGGCTTTCAAACCTTTGGTTGCGGTTCGGCGATTGCTTCCTCGTCCGTACTGACTGAGATTATTAAAGGCATGACACTGGATGAAGCCCTGAAAGTTACGAATCAGGATATTGCCGATCAACTTGAAGGTTTGCCGCCCGAAAAAATGCACTGTTCAGTCATGGGACGTGAAGCGCTGCAAGCAGCGATTGCAAATTATCGCGGTGAAGAATGGAAAGATGATCATGAAGAAGGCGCATTGATCTGTAAATGTTTCGCCATTGATGCCGTGATGATTGAGGAAATGGTCTGGGCAAATAAATTGCGCACCGTTGAAGACGTTACCAACTTTACCAAAGCGGGCGGTGGTTGCGCGTCGTGCCATGAAGACATTGAAGCCATTCTGGAAAAAGTGCTGGCAGAAAAAGGTGAGAAATTTGACCCGAAAGCTGCACCAGTGGAAGCTCCCGTAAAAATCGCCGCCGTAAAAGCGCCGTTGACTAATTTGCAACGCATCAAAAGAATTGAGGAAGTGCTGGAATCGTTAAGACCGGCATTGATGGCGGATGGCGGTGATGTGGAATTGGTTGAAGTCATCGGCAACACCGCTTATGTCAACATGACCGGCGCCTGTAACGGTTGCCAGATGGCGGCGATGACCATTGCCGGGATTCAACAACGCTTGATGGAAGTTATGGGCGAGTTTATTAAAGTTGTACCGGCAACGGAAATGGCGAAACTGGTCAATATTGAGGTGGCGTGATGACTGATATTTATCTGGATAATAATGCTACCACCAAGGTTGATCACGCCGTGGTTGATATGATGATTCCTTATTTTCTTGAACAATACGGCAATCCATCATCGATCCATAAATTCGCAGATGGCGTAGCGCGCGCCATTAAACATGCCCGTGGACAGGTTCAGGCACTGATCGGTTGCGAACATGATTCTGAAATCATTTTCACCTCCTGCGGTACTGAATCCAACTCCACAGCGATTCTATCCGCGATTAAAGCGCAACCGGACAAGAAAGAAATAATTACCACCGCTGTGGAACACCCTGCGATTTTAAACCTGTGCGATTATCTTGAAAAAGATGGCTACACCATACATAGAATGCCGGTCGATAAAGCAGGCCGCTTGAATCTGAATGCCTATAAGCACTTATTATCCGATAAGGTGGCAATTGCATCGGTGATGTGGGCGAATAACGAAACAGGCACTATTTTCCCGGTTGCGGATATGGCGGATATGGCTAACGCGGAGGGCGTGATGTTTCATACCGATGCAGTACAGGCGGTGGGCAAGATTCCGATGATGCTGCAAGATACCAAAATTGATATGCTGTCACTGTCCGGGCACAAGCTTCATGCTCCCAAAGGCATCGGTGTATTGTACTTGCGTCGTGGCACGCGTTACCGGCCTTTATTACGCGGCGGTCATCAGGAACGCGGCAGGAGAGCGGGGACTGAAAACACCGCTTCTATAGTCGGTCTGGGCAAAGCTTGCGAATTGGCGTCAGAATACATCGAATATGAAAACACCAAAGTCAAGGCCATGCGTGACCGTCTGGAACGCGGCATTACCGAACAGATTCCACATTGTTTTGTGACTGGCGACATGTACAACCGTTTGCCGAACACAACTGACATCGCTTTTGAATACATCGAAGGTGAATCGATCTTAATGTTGTTGAATAAGGCGGGTATAGCCGCATCGAGTGGTTCAGCCTGTACTTCCGGGTCTTTGGAACCTTCCCATGTAATGCGGGCAATGGATATTCCCTACACGGCCGCTCATGGCACGATACGTTTTTCTTTCTCGCGGTATAACACCATGGCGGAAGTCGATACAGTATTGAAAGTGATGCCGGGCATCGTTGCCACTTTGCGTAAGTTGTCGCCGTACTGGGAGGGTGATGGGCCGGTGGCTGATCCTGAAAAGGCGTTTGCACCGACTTACGCTTAATAAGCTTCCCGTAACACAGAAAGCTAGAGCTTTCTGGACTAAGGTTCCCAAGCTGGAGCTTGGGAACTATACGATTTTAGACTCAAGATACGTTCCAAGAAACCAGCCCAAAAATCCAATAAACAACCAAATTACAATCGCCCATATAGAAAAAGAGAAAATTATTAGAAATTTCGCGAATAATATCTCCATCAGGATAACGCCAAAGGCATTACCGTGTTCTCTCATATGTTTATATGAGGTTATATATTCTGGTGAAAAATCTTTGTCTTCGACAAATTTATCATCTAATTTTTTTAAAATTTTATCTCTTTCGAATCCCAATTTTCTTAAATGATCACAAATATATTTTGCAAGTTTATTGTCAAAGTAGCGAAATGGATAACTCCAAGCACCTCTTAATATATGTAATACATAAATAAAAAGGCTAGAAACATACATATACAAAAAACCAAACACTCCCAAAATAAAAATATTGGCAAAATTTATTTCTGTAATTTTGATTCTATGGCTTTCATAATCGGTGTTTGAAATAAAATCAGAATCTTTAAATGCCGTTTTATCGTGTGCCGATTCGATAACTTTAGTTGTTATAAAAATGAATCCGAAGACTTCTCCAGAAAAGTTATTAGATTCACATAACTTTAACTGAGCTTTAGTTGTGCTTGTTTTTTCTGGTTCAGTTGTGCATACACTTTTTGATTCTGAATGCGTAGTGCATATATTTTTTGACTCAGAATTAATTGCACATTCACTCTTTGATTCTGAGTTCGTAGAACATGTATTTTTTGAATTTGAATTCGTTGAATATGTGCTAGTTGAAATAACTTCAGGACATACACTTTTTTGCATGGCATCACCATGAAAGCCGACTAGATAAAATAGCACCAACACTGCAAAAATATTTCCTGCCAAATATCGAACAAGATATGATTCCCACCACCGATTATTTTCAGTCATAATTTCTCGCTTTAGTTTAAATTTGTCATCGCTAACGACGCGCTTTCTTGGATAACGTATTCGGCCTAATTTTGTTGCTTTCATTTTTCGTTATGCACGTAATGCAGGAGAGTGGGAACTATAAATAAATCACAAAACCTCAACCTTCTGTATCTCCGCCAACGCCGCTTTAGCCAAAAAACCGGAGCGGGTTAAATGATGTGCTTTGGCGTAACGGTCAATGCTTTGCACCAGGTTTTCTGGTAAGGAAATATTGATGCGTATCGGTTTGGTTGATAACCGGGACACGTCGACATCTACCAGCATCCATGCGCCGCCTTCATAATCTGGATTAGCGATGAGTTTTTCCAGAGCTGTTGGCGCGGGTATATCCATATCCTCACCTTCACAATACAATTCAATCGCTTCCTGAATGGCATTGGGTAACAAATTCCAATCGTCCGCTGCCGAGAAGCAACCGAGGAAATCAGGAATGGTTACCCCATGTGCGTGATTTTCATCGCCCAAATGGACATAAACCGGATATAACATTATTTCCACTCCCAACCGGCTTGCCGGTATATATTTCTTAATGTGCCTATCGCCACGTCCTTTCGCGGATGGGGAACAACGACGTGACCTTGTTTGTCTGGATGTTTGAATTTGAAATGATCGCCTTTGCCACCCACATTAAGCCAGTCTTCGTCGGTTAATCGTTTGATGACTTCTTTGCTATTCATGCTTAAATTATACACAATAATACACAAAATAATTAAATCTGGATTTGCTTGAAGGGAACGTGGCTATGGCTTGTCTCTAGCCGACATCAATCATATCCCAACCCTTTTTCACCCCGCATCCGCCAGCAAACTCTCATAAGGTATGCTCAAGCCGTCGTGTAAGCGTTTGATCATTCTTAGGCTCAACGGACGTTTGCGATTAAGCACTTCCGAAACCCGCCCGCTACTGCCGATATAGGCTTCCAGGTCGCGGTTGCTCAGGTTTTGTTGTTCCATTCTGAATTTGATGGCTTCAATAGGATCGGGCGGCGTTATGGCATAGTGTTTGTTTTCATAGGCTTCAACTAAGGTGACCAACACTTCCATTTCGTCTGCTTCGGCGGTGTCAGGTTCCGCTTGAAAAATCATTTCCAGACGCTGGAACGCGGCTTTTAATTCGTCATCGTTACGGATGGGCTTAATAATCATTGACTGTCTCCACGTTAATTAGGTCGTATTGGGCATGTGTGCCGACAAATTTTATCCAGGCGATTCCGGCGCGATACTGCATTTCAACCACTAACCGGTATTTGTTGCCACCGATGTTGAATACCACGCGGTTGTTGTTACAAATGCTGGCATTCCGATATTGAGCTTTTATGTCTTGCGGTGACGGCCAATTAGCTTTGGTGGCTTCTTCGTACCAGCTTTCTAATGGACCTTTGGCATCACGATAGGCCGGCTGTTCCCAGAATTTTTTAATGGTGCTTTTGGCAATGACCCGCATAAGTTTCTCGCATTATGCTCCCTAATTGGGAGAATGATAAACAACACAGCGACTTTATTCAAATTTTCCCGGATAAAACCATTTCTCAGTTTGTCGGCTTTACGACAATTTCCTTGTCTTTGCGCTACATTGCTCTGTCGGCATTGTGTCAATTAGGGTTTGAACCCCGCTATTCCCGCCGAATAAATAGTTGGCAAGTGTTTTGCTTTATAAAATATTAAATGCATTATGCCTTCAATTTTTAAAACACTTGCCAAGTAGCTTGATTTTATCCATGAAAACTCAAAATCGCACTATTATCATTGACGACACGACTCTCAGGGATGGCGAGCAATCGGCCGGAGTTGCTTTTTCGCTGGAGGAAAAGCTGGCGATTGCAACACAACTGGCCGGGTTAGGCGTGCAGGAGTTGGAGATCGGCATACCAGCTATGGGCGCTGTTGAAAGGGAAGAAATCAAAGCGATCGCCGCGTTGGGATTGCCCCCTACCTTACTGGTCTGGTCAAGAATGCGACGAGATGATTTACACGCCTGTTTAGGTTTGAATGTGGCTAAAGTCGATCTATCCATATCAGCATCCGACCAGCATATTCAACATAAGCTTAAACAAAGCCGGCAATGGGTGCTGGATACGATAAACAGCTGTGTGCAGGAAGCACGGAATCTCGGTATGGACATTTGTGTAGGTATGGAAGATGCATCGCGAGCGGATGTAGATTTTTTGATACAAATGGCAGAAACTGCCCAAAAGGCCGGAGCGAATAGAATTCGTTTTGCCGATACTGTGGGCATAATGGAGCCATTTGGGGTCTTTGAAACGATTAAAAAGTTGAGAGCGGCAACGGATCTGGAAATTGAAATGCATGCCCATGATGACCTTGGGCTTGCCACTGCCAATACCTTGGCAGCAGCGCTGGCAGGTGCAACCCACGTCAATACGACGGTTAATGGCTTGGGTGAGCGCGCGGGAAATGCAGCATTGGAAGAGGTCGTAGTCGGTTTAAAACAATTGTATGGCTTTGAAACAGGCATCAATCTACAGCATTTTCCCATGCTGTCCGAACAAGTTGCCCGTGCATCCGGCGATGCCATCGGCAGCCGGAAAAGTCTGATTGGTAAAAACGTATTTAGTCACGAAGCAGGGATTCATGTCGATGGACTGTTAAAGGACCCGAATAATTATCAAGGTGTTGATCCGGCCATAGTCGGACGAAGCCATCAACTGGTTCTCGGTAAACATTCAGGTACTCAAGGTGTGATTCATGCGTATAAACAGATAGGCATCGCTGTCACCCGGTTACAGGCACAAAAATTGTTAACTCAGGTCAGGCTTTTTGTCAGCGACACTAAAAGGTCACCAAAAGCTGAAGACTTAAATCTCTTTCATCAAAATCTTTAGAGGATGATTCATCATGAACGAACATATTGAACAACAATCATGCGAACCGGAAGTGAAAGAATTGGTTGAGATACCGGATCAGGATGATCGCTATCCGGGTTCTTTTTTCAGAATACCCGGGCCACCGGCTTTAGGCAAAACCGGCTGGAGCCTGAATTAAAAATGGTTATGGTCATGTCAGATAGTTTTAAAAACCAGGCAGAAACGCAGCAGAGCTTTCTAGCCCAATGGCATGAAGATGTTCACTGTGTCTTTGGCCGTGATCCTGCAGCACACAGTGTCTGGGAAATATTGCTGACCTATTCGGGCGTTCATGCAGTGTTAATGCACCGCATCAGTCACCGTTTATGGAAAGCAAACTGTAAATTGACCGCCAGGATTTTAGCTGCTTTTTCCAAAATGTTCACGAATGTTGAAATTCATCCAGGCGCGACAATCGGGCGGCGATTATTTATCGACCACGCACTCGGCGTGGTGATCGGAGAGACGACAGAGATTGGCAATGATGTCACCTTATATCATGGCGTGACATTGGGCGGCACAACCTGGAACAAGGAAAAGCGTCATCCAACACTGGGTGATAATGTGCTGGTGGGGTCTGGCGCCAAAATTCTTGGGGCTATTACTTTAGGCAATAATGTCCGGGTCGGCGCCAATTCGGTGGTGGTTAAAGATGTGCCGCCTTGTTGCACAGTGGTGGGTATTCCGGGTCGGGTTATTCAAACTAAAGGCACGAAAATACAAAACCGGCATGGTATTGATCTGGATCATCATCTCGTTCCTGACCCGGTAGGAAAGGCAATTTCTTGTCTAATGGAAAGGATTGACGAATTGGAAGCCAGGCAAACTGAGCAGCCCAAAATAACAATTGAAGAAAATTGTGATAATTGCGAAGCAGAAAGTGTTTGCGCCCCCAGAAAAGAGAGTCCGGTAAAGCTGGCGGTGAGGATTTAAATGGATCTGTTGGATTTTGAAGCACAAGGTTTGTATTTCGAAGAAACCGATGTTGCAGGCGTTAAAGAAATGATAGCCATCGCCGCGGAAAACTATGCCACGGGTGAAGCCGAACTGCCTTTGCTGAGAGCTTATTTTCTTGCTCCCGAATCGTTAAATGTATTGGTTGCCTTGAACCGTTTCTATTATTACCAGCATCGGCTGGAAGATGCATTGAATGCAACCGTTAAAGCTCTGGCTGTCATAAGACCTTTAATCAATTTTCCCGAGGATTGGCGAAATTTACAACAAAGCCATATTAACGATGCCCCCGCGAATTTATTAACTCAGGTCAGGTTATATTTATTTACGTTGAAAGCCATTGGATTTTTAAACATGCGCTTGGAGTATCTGGATGTGAGCCAGAGCATTTTTGAAAAACTGGTGGGCTTGGACAGCAAGGATCGAATCGGAGCAAAGGGATTGCTGGAATTGGTTATCAAGCGTCAAGGTGAAGAATGAAGGTAGGGGCAATCCCTTGTGGTTGCCACTTGAAACAGCGGATTTTTTTAGGGCAACCGGGAGGGATCGCCTCTATAACGATTAAACCCGGAATTGTATCTAACCTAACCTACGCAGAATTTTTATTATCGGAGCAAGATCATGTTTAAAACAATAGCTGATTCATTACTGACCATCATGGCCTTAGTGGCTTTTATAATACTGGCAGTCTATCTGTTAACTCAGGATCCCTCTTTAGTCGGCCCCATTTAATTACCGGAGAATACCCATGAGTTTTGAAGAAGAAATGGAAGAGTTGGAATCGGCAGAAGATTTCTTGCAGTATTTTCAACTGGAATACGTGCCGGGCGTGGTACATGTCAATCGCTTGCATATACTACAACGTTTTCATGATTATTTGCAAAAAGCCGGCGATGAAATGCCTGATAATGAACCAGCAAAGCGAGCTGTCTACAGTAAATTGCTGATGCGTGCCTATCAGGATTTTGTCGAGTCCGATGCGCAAACAGAAAAAGTGTTTAAGGTTTTTTCTATGGGCGAGCCGCAAACAGCGTTTGTTTCACTGGATGATATCAAAACATGAAACCCGATCGCTTCGACGAAGGCCGGTTTGAATTTGGTGAATCCGTCCGGGTTACCAGAAACGTCCGCAATGATGGCACTTACCCCGGGATGGAAGTAGGCACTCTCTTGATTCGCCGGGGCAGTGTAGGCAATGTCATTGAAGTTGGCACTTTTCTACAAGACCAGGTTATTTTTACCGTGCATTTTCTTAATCATGGACGGATGGTGGGTTGCCGGCTGGAAGAGTTGATCGGCGCGGATGAGCCGTGGAACCCCAGCCGCTTTGAGTTTAGAGACAAGGTTGTTTGTACTATTGATTTGGGCATACAGGGTAATATCCTGTTTGCAAAAGGTACTGAAGGAGAAGTTTTCAAGGTGCTCAGAGAGAGTGAACAGATTCAATACCATGTAGCTTTTCAGGGCAGAACCTTGCAAGTACCTGAGTCAGCGCTCGCTCCTGCGCACCCTGAATCATTTAATGAGCCAGAGTTTTGATATGAATCCTTCTAACAAATCAACTTGGACTGATCCTTATACGTTGTTAAGAGCGTCCCTGACGCTCTTCAAAAAAACACCTGATGAATTGCAGGAGACTGAATTAAGGCAAGCAGAAATTCAAGCTAGTAAGGAATTCAAAATCGAAAACAGCGTCCTGAATGCGCCGGAAGCCGGAGCAGTGATTATTTCCGATAAGGAGTTACAGGCTGCCTACCAGGAAATCCGGGATCGTTATGAAGATGATGAATCATTTTTTAAGGACCTGGAGAAAAATCATCTCGACAAGGATAGCCTGAACGCAGCCCTTTATCGTCAGTGCAGGGTGAATGTGGTTATGGAGCTGATAGCTTCACGTGCGCCTGATGTCAGTGAAGCAGAGATAGGAATTTATTACCACTTGCATAAAGAGCAATTTAATCGCCCTGAACTGCGTGAAGCCTGCCATATATTTATCAGCATTAATCCTGACTATCCGGAAAATATCCGCGAAACTGCGTTTTCGAGAATACAGGAACTTAGCGCCAAACTGCAAAAAAAACCCTATAAATTTGCTGAATTGGCATTAAAACATTCTGAATGTCCGACTGCGCTGCAAGGTGGCGTTCTGGGTATAGTGCCGCGCGGTAAGCTTTATCCGGAATTGGACGCCGTGCTTTTTAGTATCAAGGCTGGTGAAGTAAGTGACATTGTCGAATCGGAAATAGGTTTCCACCTTGTATTGTGCAAACAAATACAAAAAGCGGAAACTATATCGTTACCAAAAGCGACACCCAAAATACGTCAACTCATGAAAGAACGCTCGCGGCAAACTTGCCAGCGCGCATGGTTAGCCAGTTTAACCCAGTAATCCGAGGAATTATCCATGAGCGATAAAGAAATCAAACATTGTTCCTTTTGCGGCATAGCTCAATCCCCAACGGTACCTTTGATTGCAGGTAGCGATGGTTATATTTGCGGAGATTGTGTTTTATTAGCCAATCAGGTTGTCAGCAATTGGAGCCGGAAAAAGGAGCTTTCTGAAATGCAGGGTCCTTTGCCTATCCCGGCAAGGATAAAAGAGCATCTTGATCAGTACATTATTGGTCAGGACCTAGCTAAAGAAATTCTGTCGGTTGCTGTTTACAACCATTACAAACGGCTCAAGCATGAAAGCGGCGACGCCGGACTGGGTGCGTTTGATAAAGATGTTGAAATCGGCAAATCCAATATACTGTTGATAGGCCCATCCGGTACCGGCAAGACATTATTAGCCAGCACCCTGGCTAGAATTGTCGGCGTTCCCTTTGTAATCGCTGATGCCACAACGCTGACTCAGGCGGGTTATGTCGGCGATGATGTAGAAAATATTCTGGTCAGATTACTGGATGTTGCAGAAGGCAATATGGCCAATGCCGAATGGGGCATTGTTTATCTGGATGAAATTGACAAGATTGCCCGCAGTCCGGAACAACAAACTGGAACACGTGATGTTTCCGGTGAAGGAGTTCAGCAGGCATTACTGAGATTGGTCGAAGGTTCTCACGTTAAAGTTTCCGGAAAAGGTCAGCGAAACAAGGACGGTGAAACCACTATGGATACGCGCAATATTCTGTTTATTGCAGGCGGTTCATTTCCCGGCCTGGAAAAACATGTTGAAAAACGCTTGGTGCCTACGAATTCTGCTATTGGTTTCCATGCTGAAGTAAACAATCCGGCTGATAAGCCTGCGCTTGAAGCTATGCTCAATGCCACGCAGCCCAGTGATTTGCGTAAATTCGGCTTGATTCCTGAGTTTATTGGCCGTTTTCCGATTTTGGCACCGCTTGAACCTCTGGATATAGATTCGTTGATCAAAGTTTTAACGGAGCCTAAAAATGCCCTCGTTCGTCAGTATCAACAATTGTTTGCCTACGAAGGTGTGGAACTGAAATTTGAACAGGAAGCCCTTGTTGAAATCGCCAAAAAAGCCATAGAACGGGAAACCGGAGCTCGCGGATTGCGGAGCATTATGGAGCAGATCTTAAGAAAAACCATGTTTGATATTCCTTCCTGTGATGATATTGAACAATGCATTGTTGATGCCGCCGTCGTCAGGGGAGAAGGTGAAATCAGATTGATTAAAAAAGATGAAATTAAACTCAGGCAACAGGCTGGGTAGTAGACGGACTTTATCGCACCTGAAACGAAAACTAACAGGATACCAAAACAATAAGAGCGCACACAGTTCGCCCTTACGTGAACCATCCTAATAATGGAGAGACTTATGAAAACCGAAGACAAAATCCACAATCAACTGGCTACCAACCCCATCATTATTTATATGAAAGGTATACCGACAAATCCGCAGTGCGGGTTTTCAGCCAAATCGGTAGGCATACTGAACGCGACTAAAATTCCTTATGCTTATGTGAACGTTTTGGAGGCTCCTTTCATTCGTGAAAAGTTACCAAGTATTTCCCATTGGCCGACTTATCCACAGCTTTTTGTTAACGGCGAGCTGGTCGGTGGTTGCGATATCATTGAAGAAATGTCTAACAACGGTACTTTGTTGCCCATATTAACAGCTGCCGCGTCAAAAAAAGCAGAATCCGAAAAAGAGTCATTAACCGGCTACGATGTTGAACAATTGGTACAACAAGGCATTCCTGACGCAAAAGTGCTGGTCGAAGGCGAAGGCTGTGATTTATTGATTGTTGTTGTGAGCGAACAATTCACCGATTTGGCCTTGGTTAAAAAACAGCAATTGGTTATGGCAACCTTGAAGGAGCCCTTGGCTTCTGGAAAACTCCACGCTGTCAGCGTCAAAGCCTATACCCCGGATGAATGGCTGGACAGGCTGATGAGCAAGGAACA
>JBBQCU010000055.1:0-11771 GCA_038319065.1 Methylococcales bacterium | reverse complement strand
GGATCTCAAGTAGGCGGTGCTACCGCTTATACGATGATTAACAATCTGCTTTATCTGGAAGCGGGCGCTTATGGCTCATTTTCCAGCAATACCCAGAATGCCTTCGGTATCGCCGGACCTGACAGGGTCAGTCTCAACGGTCCTGCGCCCTATTGGCGCGCAGCATTGCAACAAAACTGGAAAGGTAACTATTTCTCGCTAGGTCACTACGGTATGAGTGCCGATGTTTCCAATCCTGGTCGGGACATGACTTATGGATCAAATCATTATACTGATGTCGCTGTTGATGCAACTTATCAGTACATGGCGAATCCGAAACATATCTTTGAAGCCAAAACGTCTTATATTTATGAAGACCAGAATCTGTCGGCAACTCGAGCGGCAGCATCCGATCCGTCTACGGGTAGAACTTATCTATCAACGTATAACCTCAATCTCGCTTATACATACGACCAGACCTATGGCTTGACTTTTGCGTATAAGAAAATAAACGGCTCTCATTCTCCCCTATTGGAAGAGGGCGTTATCATTGATCAAACCCGGCCAAACAGCCAGTTTTATACAGCAGAACTGGTTTATGTCCCGTTTGGCAAATCCAATTCGTATTACTATCTGATGAATTTGCGCACCAGCTTGCAGTACATTGGCTACTCTCAAGCCAATGGTACAAATACGGATGCTCAATTTAATAATACCTTCATGATAAACGGTTGGCTGGCGTTCTAGCTTGAATTAATCCGGCTGATTCAGTTGGGTTGATCCGGTTATTTCATAAAGCGCGGGCAAGTTAAAAACGGCCTTGCCCGCAACTGCTTTCAGCAAATCTAACAATCACAATCACATACCCATTGTTCAGGAATCACTATGGTCAAAGAACGTTATACTCGTTTCAAAGACATTTCCGTCAGCGAAAGAATTTTAAATACCGTATTCCTGCTCACGATAGGACTCGGTTATTTGATGGCTCTTGCTAATATGTATTACACCCATCAGGGCCTTGACGGCAAAGCCGGACTCTCGATTGAAGATGTCGTCATCAGTTATCATGGGGGAGACAACCAAACCCGTTTAGGCACAGCAATTAATGGGATTATGAAATCTAACTTGAGATTTACAAGCGATAAGGATGTCATCTTGCAATGGATACATCATGGCGCCGACGAACCGGAATATAACGAAAAAATTGCCCCCATATTAAATCGTGACTGTATTATTTGCCATACTCCCAGCATCAACCCTTCTTTACCTGATTTAACGCATTACGCAACTGTATCCGAGGTCGCACATGCCGGCGGCGCAACAATACCTACATTAGTTCGTGTCTCTCATATTCATTTATTCGGCATTGCCTTCATTCTGTTTTTTATCGGCAAAATCTTTTTGCTTTGTGACCTCAATGTTTACGTAAAAAGAATCGCTGTGGTCATTCCTTTTGCTGCGATGCTATTGGATGTTGTGTCATGGTTTATTACCAAGTCCACTCCCTCATTTGCCTACGTGGTTGTATACAGCGGAGCATTAATGGGACTTTCCATGGGTTTGCAAATCCTTCTTAGCGTTTATCAGATGTGGTTTTATTCCAGGAAAATAGTCTGATCCGTAAATGTTACCACACCAGTTCGCGCAGTTATTGAAGCAGGCTCTTGATCCGGCAGAGCCTGGCGATAGTTGTGTTTATCAGGAAGGGCATTTTTTAGTCTATTTGGTGGTTCCGCGCAGCATAACTGTTTAAGACGGGTTGATTTCCCCCTTTCAGGATGAACTTTTTTATTTCAAGCAACCTCTTATCTTCTGATTTGTCTGCATTTGTTATTTTCGGCCTTTAAATTGCTATGGATATTTAGTTAGAGAGGAATCTATTTTATTATCTAAGGTCAATATTAACAATTCGGTATCGTAAGAAGGAGGAGATAAACGGCAATAAAGTTATATTTTCAAGAAGGTATAAAATACTTGTTTGTTAATAATGATCAACTAGAGAAAATGGTTATGAATAAAAATATTTGTCCAGGTTTAGCCTTGGCTGCTTGTGCGGGTTTTATTTCTGTGCCTTTGTAGCGGAACTTACACCTGCTCCTGAACATCCTGCTAAAATCAATGCGCCTGCTACATCAACCACAGAACATCAAGAAGCAAACACACATCATAATTCAGTGACGTCTCAATTTTCCAGGCAATTCACAATGTATTCAGTTTTGTCATTTTATTATCGTTAGCGTTTTACCCAATACAACGTAAGCTGAAATGCCGGGAAATTAAGAGAAGAAATCATGAAATCACATAAAGTTGTGTCCAAGTTTCGGGCAATTATTGTTTCAATAATCAAGTCGAAAATTTAACTTAAAATTCTATAACTATGAAAAAGATTACAGTGGCATGTTTAGTTATTGTCCTGATTGGGCCGATAACCAGCAATAACGTATGGGCAAGAGGCGGAGGGGGTTATGGCGGAGGATACGGCGGCGGCCATTACGGTGGTGGGCACTACGGCGGTGGCTGGGGCGGACATTATGGCGGAGGTGGTGGCTGGGGCTATGGTCACGGAGGCAGCTACGGCCGCTCCAGTTTTGGTATCTACTTCGGCGCACCGTTTTATTCTTATCCTTACTACGGATACCCTTATCAATACCCCTATTATTATCCGCCGGCTGTGGTCACCGTACCGGTAACACCTCCTGTCTATATCCAGCAATCCCCGCCAGCTGCCCAACAAAATACACCCGGTTACTGGTATTACTGCAACAACCCCGAAGGCTATTACCCTTATATCAAGGAATGTCCAAACGGTTGGCAACAAGTTGAGCCGATACCGCCCGCACCTTCCGCACCTCGTTAAGGAGTCCAGATATGTCACGTTTTTTCATAGTGTTTCCGGCTACGGTTATACTGGCCGCAACCGGCTGCGCCAGCTTACCCAATGGCCCCAGTGTCATGGTGTTGCCTGGTACCGGTATGTCTTTCGAGCAATTCCGTAATGATGATGCTATCTGTCAACAATACGCTTTTTTCCAAGTTGGCGGCACTACACCTAATCAAGCAGGAATGAAAAGCGGGGTGACCAGCGCTGTAGTCGGCACTGCCCTGGGCGCGGCAGCTGGCGCTGCAATCGGCGGAGGCGGCGGTGCCGCCATCGGAGCAGGCAGCGGTTTGGTTGGAGGCAGCATTGTCGGTACAGGCGCCGCAAGCAGTTCTATGTATGCAGATCAACAGCGCTATGATAATGCTTATATTCAATGCATGTATGCCAAGGGCCATCAGGTTCCGGTGTCGGGACAATTCTCGGGCGCATCAACTTCTCAATCTGCGACACCACCATCACATATTCCGCCACCACCGCCCGGCTTGCCGCCACCACCTCCCAAATAACAGCGTTATCAGGAATTGTCTTCAAGCCAACGAAATATAGCTTTTCAACCTTAAAGCATCGGTTTGTTGACATAAATTCAATCCAATTGTTGCAAGAGGTTCAATTATGTTAAAGCAGTTATTTTTAATACAAACTATTCAGGATGACTCCGAAGCGCTGATCGGACAGAGCATACGCCAGGCAAAGCTTCTTGACGACAAGCTTGCGGCGGATGAGATTTTTCCCCATATTATTCTTTGCTCTTCTTCCCCGCAAGCGCAACAGATGGCAAAAATTATCGCCGCAAAATTCAGCTTGCCGCATTGGCCAATTCCTGTTGAGACAAGAGACAGTCTCGACGATTACGATGGCACTCCGGAAAGGGAAAAGGACATCCACGCCCTCAAAGACATTGAAGCAGTTATGTATCAGCACTCTGTCGTTCTTGTTATCACCGATCCGCTAAGAATAGAAGGTATTTCCAGGACTCTTGGTCAAGAAGTCAGACTGAAAAACACAGAGTGCCTGGTCTATGAACGGCAACAGAGCCTGACTGGAAAGTGCGGTCCTTTCACACTTGCAGGAAGATTAATAGCTAATGACCCAACACCCAATGTAAGTGAAGCGACTAACAAAAGTGCATTCCCCAAAAGATCTTTGCTTTTTGTTCTGAATCATATTACCCCTCGAGGCTTGAGGATCGGGGCATTAGTGTCTGCCGCGGGTCTTGCCGCTTTAGGCATAATCGCTGAGGTGGATGGCCGCTTTGGTCTTTTGGGCGTAACGGAAATGAAAGTTGTAGCTGGACTGGAACAGCCTTCTGTGTATATTCCTCTACCTAGGGAACCAACCTTTTACTGTCCGGTAAAATTAGCCCATCAACCTGGAAAGGAACAAAAAAAAGGCGTTATGTGAAAACCTCCGCAATTAGACGCCTCCTCTAATAACATAGGCAAGATACCTATCTAACAGCTTTTGAAGCAGACTCATGACCCAGCCGCGCCTGATGATGGATATTGAGCTAACTCTTGACGAGTGGTTGTTTTGCACCGTAAAACGGATTATGACTGGTTGATTCCTCACTTTCAGGATGATAGTTTTTCATGTAAGCATCGTCTCACCCTATGATTTATCTGTATTTATTATTAGTGGCCTATAAAATGCTATAAGTACTTGTATAGGGAAGAAACCTGAATCCTAAACACCGAAGCCGGTATAAAAATAAGGACATAAATAACAAAAATGATAGTTTCAAGAATGTATAAAAAATTAGGAGTTAGATCAATGTTAAAATCTCCCATCTTTACCTTCGCACTGGTGTTTTTAATTGCATGCTTTTCAGCGCCTGCCATTGCCGAAGAAGAAGCCACAATGCATCAAGTCTATTTGGCTGCTGAAGCAGGGAAATTTAATGAGGCACAGTCTATGATGGATAAGGTGCTGCGCGACCATCCCGGCAGCGCCAAGGCACACTTTGTAGAAGCTGAATTGCTGGCAAAACAAGGCCTTTTCAGCAACGCCGGGGTCGAACTGAATACCGCTGAACGCTTGCAGCCTGAATTGCCTTTTGCCAAGCCGGAGGCGGTACAGAGCCTTAAAGGTCGTATTGCTTCGGCATCAAATGTCATGGTTCAGCCAAATAAGGACGATAACAGCATGGCATCTAACGTTAAAAATTGGCAGCCGGCTGTTCTATTGATAGCAGGTTTTGGTATTATTTTATTATTGATTGGATTCATGAGCTGGCGAAATTCCAGGATGATTCCCGGCAATAGTTACGCAGGCAATGCTCCCGGCCCAAACATGCCACCTGCCGGCTCGAGTGGAGCCGGCCCGGTAATGATAGGTCAAATGGCTAGTGGCGGAATGGGCTCTGGTATTATGGGCAGTCTGGCGACAGGGGCGGCCATGGGTGCTGGCGTAGCGGCAGGTGAAGCGCTGATGAACCACTTTATCGATGGCAACAAGAATAACGTTACCTTCGAACCGCCAATCCACGACAGCTCGCCATGGAATCCATCAAGTAACATGAGCGAGACTGACGATATGGGAGGTACAGACTTTGGTATCGCAGACGCGGCATCATGGGATGACGATGTTGCTAGTGATGTAGGTGATGACTGGACTTAGCAATTTCTGTAAGATAAGGTGAAGATAACGATTCTCGCAAATGAGGAACAAAATAAATTAATGCGGCTGGATTTTGAATGTAAACTAACTCAAATATAAAAAAAATAAATTACCGGCAATTGATCCACTGTGCTGATTTTCGTTGATCGAGCTAAATGATGACATTACTCCGCAAACCAATAAAACTCATTGCCACAGCCATGGTTGTAGCAACGTCAATATCACTTGTAGCCTGTACAGAAAAGGCCGAAGACAGTACCCAGACAGAAACAGTCGTATCGACTGTGGTGACGGAAGATAAGATCGCTCAGTTGCAAAGAGAAGCGCGAGAGGGGGATCCCGATGCGCAATATGAACTCGCTTATCTATATGAAAATGGGCTAGGCGTGCCAAAGGATGAAACAAGGGCTCTTGAATTATATCAGCAAGCCGCGGATCAGGGGCATCCTGAGGCACAAGCTAATATTGACGCTAGAAGTAATTCTGAGTAAATGCCTGTTAACTATTTTAATTTAAGTGAAATCCTTTAGATGCTTAACCAGATCAAACTTTTTTTTGAACAACATCTTGCGCTTTCAGGGCCGGAAGACTCTTTGGAAGAAAAACTACAAATTGCGACCGTCGCCTTATTCCTGGAAATGATGTACATGGACGATAAAGTTGAGCCAGCAGAACAAGAAATTATTCTATCCCTGATTCATCAGAATTTTTCTTTAACTGATGAACAAATAACTTCTCTGGTAGAGATAGCTGAACAGAAAAGAAAACAGGCCACTGATTATTTTGAATTTACTTCATTGATCAATAAGGAATACAGTCTGGAGCAAAAAATTCGATTAATTGAGTCGCTATGGAAAATTGCATTTATTGATGGCGTATTGGATATGAACGAAGAATATCTGGTGCGAAAAATTGCAGACCTTTTACATGTGCCTCATAACGCTTTTATTATGGCAAAGATCCGGGTAGGGCCGGAGAAAAACCTATCGTGAGATTAATCAGTTCCTGATTTTGACCCAGGCAATTTCTTTTTTAATACATGGGTAATAAAAACATATTGTGATGATAAATACAGAATATCCTGATAAGAAATCTCACTGATGCTAAAACGGTTAATGAAAAATCATCATTCAAATTCCGGTTCCAATGATCTCTCTCATCACATTTTACCGAATTCCGCGACGATGGTTGGTGTCTGTATCATGGTTATCAGTATCGTTAAAAGCATGGGGCCGGGACTAGCGCACTACCTGATCGATAAAGCATTAGCTATTGATAGCTTATTGTTCATGATGAGTGCCCTACTTTCATTTTCATCAATTCGTTTAAAGCAGTCCACTGAGCTTTTAGAGCGTTGGGCGGAGATGATCTTCTTACTGGGATTGTTTTCAATGACACTGATTACGGTGATCTTCTCTTTTGAAATCATTTGATTAAAACATTCCGACTATTTTAAATCGTCATCTTGATTCGGATAGGCTTGTTGATCACTTCCCGGTTTCGGCGTTACCGGGTTACTTAGGGTCTGATCCGAACTCTTTCTGGATGTATTGTTATTTTTGCTGTTTTGACCAACGGATAGATCCTGTATTTCACCATCATCAGATATTTTCAAATTGACCGGTTGTCCATTGTTTTTTCCTGTCAATTGAAAATAACGCTTTTGAACACTTTCGACTTCATCCACTTTGAGATTCGGGTAAAGCTGGTTGAGTTGTTTCATGAGAGGAAATGGAATATCGAAATAAGGTACTTCTTTAGCCATTTTTATTATTGCACCATCGGCTGCAACTATCATGTCAGTATCAATAAAATCCTTATTGTTAAACGTTTTGGTTCTCACAATTTCAAATTTGACATATCCGCTATCCGTCACTTTTTCTATTTTGGTAATTTTGGTTTGATCGATAAAATTTGCAACCGTAGTACGCACGGCATCCGGCAAAGCGTTGAACTTTACAGTATAACGTTCTTCTGAGGCGATTGTTACAGATGAAATTAAACTAAAAATAATCCATCCCATTTTTTTGCAGTACATATAAATCTCCAGTTTTAGTGTTAGCTCACAAGGTTTAAATTAAATTTTTAAGGCCAAAGTAACAGCGGCAATAGTGAAAGTAGAAAGAATCATCGTTGCCACAGGATATTCAAGGTCGTCGACATAAATCTGAATCTCGATCCGATGCTGCCCATTGCCAGTTTCTATCTTCATTTCGCCGAAACGCAGATGAGCCCATTGCTGCTTCAGCCTATGTTGCCACTCGGCCAGCTGCCGCCCCTCAGCGCCGTTATTGGCTGCGCGCCTGTTATAGGCGTTCGCGGCCGGTAAATAATATTGTCCGGTATATTGACGAACCGCCCGGCCGGCTGAGTATACCACCGGTTTCAAACGCGCCATACTTTCGCGCATGCGCGCCACCCAGGCCGGGGGGATGCACTGAGCATCTCGGCTATAGAATTCAGGAATCACTTCCTGTTCAAGCAAATCATAGTCAGAAAATTGGGATCAAACAAAAATTTGGCTTCTTCAACCTCTTCGGATGTTGCGCCGCCGGAAGCCAAATGGCGGGATAACCTTTTACGCGCGTATTCGACCAGCGAACTGGTGGCGGCGGTGCGAAACTTCCAGAGTCTGGCATCGGAAATCTGACCAATATCCTGTTCATGTGTTTCACACATTCCCAGCCAACGTTCCTTACCGCAAGCTTCCGTCCAGATATCATCAGCCATAGCTGAATCCCAACTTGGCATGTGGACACCGTTGGTGACATGACCCACCGGGATATCTTCTTTTGTCCAGCGAGAGAAAAGCGGCTGGAAAATATCCCTGCTCACTTTTTCATGCAGACGGCTAACTCGTGCCTATTTTGCTTTACCTGCTTGATATTTATTTTAATCCTAAAAAACTCTACTGAGGTTTCTAGGATGAATGGTTATGGTTCTTACTATGGAAATGCAGGGACCGTCTGAGCCCTGCAAGAAAATTTCTATGCCTGGGTATAAGATTATCCAGATGCCTGTAAACCATCTTTTTAAGTGCGTCTTCGATCAATAACCAGAATAGGCAATACGCCCAGATCAACCCAATATATTCCCAGGAAATTGGCGTCACAAACCAGCCCATACTGGCTATAAGCATGGCTACAATTTGGGTGCTGAAAACGGCTAATAACAATAGCCGTGCAGGATGAGGGCGATACAAAAAGCAATGCCGGGCACGGGCGACAAATAAAGTTAAATGTCCGGCAATTGCCAGTTTCAGGAATATGATGGTTTGCAATTCCGGCATACTGACATGAAAGTGATTCTTGGCGATGATCAACAATAGAAAGGTTTCCAGAACACCGACCGTGCCCAGCACGGTTGCAATAGTCAATACCCTGCGCATATCCCAACGGACCGGTTCCGAAGGTAATCTCGTGTTATCTTTGGCGATGGTCAGGATGGGCAAATCGTTAAGCAAAGCCAGCAGGATAATCATGATGGCTGTAATCGGATAAACGTTATAAACCAGTATCGCTAAAACCATAAACAGCATAATGCGAATGGTTTCGGTGATGCGATAGATCGCATAGGCATTCATGCGTTCAAAGATGCGCCGGGCTTCTTCAATCGCCTGAATGATGACATTCAGGCCGGGAGCGGTCAATACGAGATCAGCCGCGGCACGAGCAGCATCCATAGCACCGGAGACGGCAATACCGACATCGGCCTGTTTTAAGGCCGGAGCATCATTGACACCATCGCCGGTCATACCGACTAAATGGTTATTGCTTTGCAGATCCTTGACCAGCCAGTATTTATGTTCCGGAAATACCTGGGCGAAGCCATCGGCGCGTTCGGCATAGCGGCCGGCATTATAATCAACGTCAAGTTTTTGTTCAGAATTGATGATCTGTTCCGCCAATAGAATATTCTGCCCCAGTCCCAATTGCCCGGCAATTTGTTTGGCAATGGCGATATTGTCGCCGGTGACCATTTTGATATCGATGCCATGTTCCTTGGCTTGTTTAATGGTCTGCCTCGCATCTTCCCGTGGCGGATCATACAATGACAATATCCCTAAAAATAGCCAGCTGCCAGCCGGATCGGTGCGGGCGACACCCAGCGCCCGATAACCTTTAAGCGCAAATTCGTTAACTACCAGTTCGGCCCGTTGTCGCATTTCTGTGGTAGGATGACACAAACCCAGTACAACTTGCGGGGCTCCTTTGCTGACTTTATAGATAGCTCCTTCCTTGTCTTTAATTAGTGACTCGGTGCGCTTTTGGATCGGATCGAAAGGCATGAAGCTTTCCTGGTGATAGGTTGTCAACCCATTTTGATCACCCAGTCTTTGTAATATGGCGCTATCAATGGCATCCGGATTTTCAGCTTCAGAAGCCAATGCGGCAGCCACGATAATGGTTTGGGCATCAGCGCCGTTGAAAACGACGGGCTCACCCAAAGTCAGTTTATTCTGAGTGAGTGTCCCGGTCTTATCCGAACAGAGGATATCAATGCCGGCCAATTCCTCGATAGATTCCAACCGCGACACAATGGCTTTCAGCTTAGCCAGACTGATGGCCCCTACCGCCATAGTGACGGAAAGTACCGCCGGCATGGCAACAGGTATGGAGGCTACAGTCAGAATTAGCGCAAACTGGACCAGCTCCATGATCGGGAGGTGACGTTCCAATCCTACCAGAACAAGTATGGAAACCAGCACGAGACTCATAAAGATCAGATAATCGCCAATTGTCAGCACGGCTTTTTGGAAGTGGGACACCGTTTTTGCCGAGCTCACCAGTTTTGCAGTTTTACCGAAATAAGTGTGCGCGCCGGTGGTAGTGACGATCCCAGTCATTTCGCCCTGCTTTGCGATGGAGCTGGAATAGATGAGATCGCCCTTACGCTTATCTACGGGTAACGATTCACCGGTTAGCGCGGATTGGTCGATACTCAGATAATCACCAGAGATCAGCGCGATATCAGCCGGTACTACATCGCCCAGGCGAATGCGCACAATATCCCCCGGAACCAATCGTTCGGCATCGATTTCGCGCCAGTCATTGTCCCGGCGGACACGCGATTTTAATGCCAATTGCTTCTTTAATTGATCGATAGCATTACCGGCCTGATATTCCTGCCAGAAACCCACTACAGCATTAAAAACTAGCAATACCAGGATAATAACAAGATCATCCGTATTATGTACGATTGCAGATAAAATGGCCGCGGCTTCAATCATCCATGCGATCGGGCCCCAAAAAAAGGACAGGAATTTCAGCAGTGGACTTTTATGTTTCTCCTGAATGGTATTAGGACCGTAAAACTCAAGTCTTGCTTGCGCATCCTGTTCGGAAAGACCGCCTGGATCGCTTTGCAGGTATTGCACCAGGGCTTCTATTTCCAAAGAACGCACTTTATCGGTTTCCGGTTGAGAGGGAAAATGTTGATTGTTCTTTTTCATATACAAAGGATATTCATTTGGGCTCCCGTTAGAATTTTATAAGGTAATTTACTACCGTCCTGATACTATTTGCACAGATTCACAAATTAAAAATTATAAGTATTGTCCATTGGCTGGAGATTCTTGCTTACTATAAAGTGGATTGCCCCTGCTAATTATATAAGGGGCTTCGCAGTAATTTACTTACCAGGGTGCATAATCTTATTCTTCAAATTTGCAAGCGAGGCTTTAATCTTATCCCAGACGGCCTCTGATTTTTCGGTATGAATGACTTCCTTGATATCGTCGATAGCGTCGTAAAGCTGTTTATAATCATTCTTGGCGCCGTAACCTAAAATTTCAGCAAGTTTTAATTTGTCTTTGGCACTATCGGTCAGTACCAGAATTTGAGTTCTGCTGGCCTCTTTAGTTAAATCGCTTTTATGCTCCAATTCCAACGCCTTATCTAATAACGTTTCTGCCCGAAGCACGGGTAACGGTATAACTTCAGTCGTTTCAACCAAAGTATCGAGAACGTTATAAAGTACAACTTCCGCCTCTTTCGTTTTATCTTGGCCGACCAGATTGACCGCGTCTTTAATAGCACCGGGGAATGTACCAAGAGGAATGCTTATGGTGCTAATGCGTATTTCACTGACAAGCTGATCCAAAATTTTACGGGCATCCTGAACCCGGTGATCTTCAAGCAAATCATCAGCCGCGTCGATTATTTTTTCAACTTGTTTAGCATCATTATCAAAATAGTAAACGTTCACACCTATACTGGCGGGTAATAAATTTAAACCAGGGTATTTTGCGAGCAGAATATCGAGCTTACCCGACGCCTCCTGTAAAAAAACCAAT
>JBBQCU010000054.1:0-11953 GCA_038319065.1 Methylococcales bacterium | reverse complement strand
ATTATTTTGAACAAATGAAAGGACGCGGCGCCCGCACACTCGATCATGACGAGCTAAAAAAAGTCACCCCTTCCGCGCTCACAGCAAAAACCCATTATGTGATTGTTGATGCCGTGGGTGTCACTAAATCCTTAAAAACGGCCAGTCAACCGTTGATTACCAAACCCTCTGTGCCACTGAAAGATTTGGCAATGGGCGTGATGATGGGAGCGCATGATACCGATACCGTGAGCTCCCTGGCGGGTCGTTTGGCACGGTTAAACCAACAACTCAGTCCCGCTGAAAAAGATAAACTAACGAAATTGTCCAGCGGTAGTATTGAACTGAGCACCATTATTAACAACCTGTTCAATGCCATTGATGCTGACAACATCGAACAAAAAGCCTGTGAACTGGCGGGGCTTGCTATTGGCTCTGAGTTTGAAGACGCACAACGCGAACAAGCCCAAGCGCAATTAGTCAGCCAAGCGGCCGGCGTTTTTACCGGTGAATTGATAGAACTGATTGACAGCATCCGCCGTGAGAAAGAACAAACCATCGACCATGACAATATCGACACGCTTGTTTTTGCAGGCTGGGCTACCGATGCACAAACTGCGGCACAAAATCTTAGCCAGGAATTTGCCGATTATTTAGCCGGCCATAAAGACCACATCGAAGCCCTGAGCATTTTTTATGACCAGCCACAACGCCGCCGTGAACTCACTTACACCCTAATTCATGATGTCATGGACATTCTCAAAGCCGATAAACCCAAACTCAGTCCCTTGCACGTTTGGCAAGCCTACAGTCAACTGGACAACTACCAGGGCAAACAACCGTCCAGCGAACTGACCGCGCTGGTGGCACTCATTCGCCGCGTCTGTGGTATGGATTCACAACTGACTAATTTTGATGACACCGTGCGCCGTAACTTTCAAAACTGGATCATGAACCGTCATGCGGGCACCCCCGACAAATTTAATGAAGAACAGATGGCATGGTTACAGATGATCCGCGACCATATCGCCAGCTCGATGCACATCGGCCGCGATGACCTGGAAATGTCGCCATTTGATGGCAAAGGCGGATTAGGCAAAATGTACAAGCTCTTCGGTGCAGAAATGGATAATGTGCTGGATGAACTGAATGACGCGCTGGCGGCTTAATTTTGTTACAATCCACATAGTACAAATATACGTGGAGAATTTTTATGACACAGTTACATTGTTACGTCCCCGATGACATTGCCCAACAACTGCAACGCCGCGCAAGCCAGGCGGGGTTAAGTTTGTCGCGTTATTTAGCAGAATTGGTTAAACGCGATCTCAACTCTTACAAGGGTTGGCCGGAAGGATATTTTGATAACTTTGGACAGTGGGAAGGTACACCGCTGGTGCGTGCTGAGCAGTTACCCCTAGAAGAAAGGCTCGAACTAAAATGATTTATTTACTGGATACCAATGCCTGTATTCAGCTTATCAACGATAAACATCCAATTATTCTTGAGCATTTTCGTCAACATTCCCCCGCTGAAATAGCCTTATGCAGCGTAGTAAAAGCTGAAATATTATTCGGAGCTCAACGCAGTGGACGAATTGAAGCCAACATGCAGCGATTAAAGCTATTTTTTGAACCGTTGCAAAGTTTGCCTTTTGATGACGACTGTGCCGACTATTACGCACGGATTCGCGCTTATTTACATGCTCAAGGTAAGCTGATTGGTGGCAATGATCTACTAATTGCTGCGATTGCCCGCTCTCATAATGCCACGCTGGTAACGCATAACACAGGAGAATTTAAGCGTGTGATGGGATTGAATTTAGAAGATTGGGAAATTGAATCTACACATTAGATATTTATAGAAAATCAGCTATGCATGCCATCGAATTTGTCACAGACATTGACCAAAATCATCAAATTCATTTGCAATTGCCTGAAACCGTTAAGGCAGGCAAAGCCAAAGTGATTGTGATTTATGAAGAACCCAAGCAAGCTGAACAGCCATTAACGCTGGTTGATTTTTTAAACGAATTGCCTGACCTGCCTAAAGGTGAGGGCTTAAGCCAAGAAGAAATCAAGCAGTACATCGACCAAGAACGCCAAAGTTGGGAGAACTAATGGCGGCGATTTATCTTGATACATGCATGATTATTGGACTGATCGAAAGTGACGAACTTCAGCAGTCGATACTAAAAACCTTGTTACCCGCACATCAAATTTACAGCAGTGAACTGGTGCGCCTAGAAACCCGATTATTGCCCATTCGGCAAAACTACCCAGTCACGTTGAATCAATATGAGCGTTTCTTTTCAGTTTGCCAATTCGTTGATTTGAATCGAGGGGTGTTTGAACGCGCTACCCAATTACGCGCCGGAAGCCCTTTAAAAACCCCTGATGCATTGCACTTGGCAGCGGCAATTGAAGCGGGCTGTAGTGAGTTTTGGACCAATGATAAAAAATTAATCCAAGCCGCCGGTAAGTCATTGTCAGTGCTTGATTGGACAACCCTAGGGGATTTGGTGTGATGGAATTGCCAAGCTCATGGGCAGAGGCTGAATTAGCTGATATTGGAAAAGCTATTACAGGAAATACACCACCTACAAAAGACATAAATAATTATGGATCATACATACCATTTATAAAGCCACCAGAATTAAATGATGAAAAAATTAATTCTGCTAAAAGTTTTTTATCTGAGCAAGGTGCAAAGACTGCGAGAGTGTTATCTCCTTATTCAATTCTGGTTTCTTGCATTGGTAATCTTGGCAAAACTGGATTTAACAAAATACCTGTTGCTTTTAATCAGCAAATAAATGCTATTGAGCCTTTTACAGGGATTATTCCTGAATATTTGTTTTATCAAGCTCAATCTTATTCTTTCCGAAGTCAATTAGAATCAAAAGCAACAGCCACAACAATATCAATTGTTAATAAAAGTAGTTTTGAAAAATTTACAGTAAATATTGCTCCTCTCCCCGAACAAAACCGCATCGTTGCTAAAATCGAGGCATTATTTTCCGAACTGGACAAAGGCATAGAAAGCTTTAAAACCGCCCGCGAACAACTGAAAATCTATCGGCAAGGCCTGTTAAAGCACGCATTTTCAGGCAAATTAACCGCACAATGGCGTTCAGAAAACCAGGATAAACTGGAAACCGCCGAAGCTTTACTCCAGCGCATTCAAACCGAACGCGAGCAACGCTATCAGCAACAGCTTAAAGACTGGGAAAATAAATCCCCCTCAATCCCCCTTCTACAAAGGGGGAAGCCAGTCCGTGCCACCATACAAACCACAACTCAATCCATCGTCCCCCCCTTTGAAAAGGGGGGGTTAGGGGGGATTTCCAAACCCAAACCCCTGAAAATATTACCTCCACTAACGGCTGAGGAATTGGCGGAGTTACCTGAATTGCCGGAGGGGTGGACTTGGGTGAAATCAGGGGAATTGTTTGAATCCGTCACCAGTGGCTCAAGGGGTTGGGCTGAATACTACGCAGACTCAGGTGCAATTTTCATTCGCATAACTAATTTAGATTTTGATTCGTTGAAGTTGGATTTGAGTCCAAAGAAAATCCAATATGTTCAACCACCAGCTGGTGCAGAAGGGTTACGAACAAAGGTGAAAGAAGGGGATTTCCTTTTTTCCATTACTGGATATTTGGGAATGTTTGCGATTGCACCTTCATTAGATGATGCTTACGTGAATCAACATATCTCTTTGGCAAGACCATTGGATGGATTTTCTAAAAAGTATTTTGGTTACTACGTCACTTCGCATACTGGCGGCATTCACCATTTAAACAAGCAAACAAAAGGCGCGGTGAAGGCAGGGCTTGGGCTGGACGATATACAAAATTTTCCTGTTCCAATGTGTTCGCTAAACGAGCAAATAAATATTTCCTGCGAACTTGAATCGCGTCTTTCCGAAGTTGACCAACTCGACCAAACCCTAACCACCGCCCTACGACAAGCCGAAGCCCTGCGCCAATCCATACTCAAGAAAGCCTTTTCAGGGCAATTAGTACCGCAAGACCCCAACGACGAACCTGCCGGCGTGTTACTGGAACGAATAAAAAACTCGCGCCAAGACGCCAAGGCGCAAAGATTTTAGTGATGACATAAAATCTCTTTTCCTTGGCGTCTTTGCGCCTTTGCGCGAGATTAAACCCGAGAGATCAAACAATGACAGAAAATCAAATCGGAAAAATTGTAGTTGATGCCGCCATCGCATTACACCGCTCACTCGGCCCTGGCCTTCTGGAAACGGTTTATGAAATCACTCTCGCCTATGAACTGCAAAAGCGTGGTTTGATAGTTCAACGTCAAGTCCCGATTCCAATCATCTATGACAATCTTCATTTCGACGAAGGCTTTCGCGCTGATATAATCGTTAACGGGTTGGTGGTTCTGGAATTAAAATCCGTGACCGCCATTTCTCCGGCACACCGTAAACAAATTCAAACCTACCTGCGTCTCAGCAGTAAAAAGCTGGGGTTTTTGCTCAATTTCGGCGAAGCGCTGATGAAAGACGGCATAGTCCGAGCAGTCAATGGCCTTGAGGAATAAGGGCTCGCGCCAAGACGCCAAGGCGCAAAGATTTAAGGTGGTTAATTTCATAACACACCGTATCCCTGCCGGAATGACGGCTTAAAAATCAGCTTTTATAATCTTCTTTTCTTGGCGTCTTTGCGCCTTTGCGCGAGTTATTATTGTGAATACAGAATCCATTGTTTCCAAAGTCTGGAGTTTTTGCACTACGTTACGCGATGACGGTGTAGGTTATGGCGATTACCTGGAACAACTGACTTACTTGATCTTCTTGAAAATGGCGGAAGAATACATCCAGCCGCCCTATAACCGCGATGTCGGCATTCCAACAGATTACAACTGGCAAAGCCTTAAATCGAAAAAAGGCGCGGCATTAGAAGGGCATTATGTGATGCTGTTAAGAGAATTAGGCAATAAACCGGGAATGCTCGGGCAGATATTCACCAAAGCACAAAACAAGATTCAAGACCCTGCTAAATTATCCCGCTTAATTGATTTGGTCAACGATACCGATTGGGTGATGTTGGGTGCGGATACCAAAGGCACCATTTACGAGGGCTTGCTGGAAAAAAACGCGGAAGACACCAAATCCGGTGCAGGGCAATACTTCACCCCTCGCGCCCTGATTAAGGCCATGGTGGAATGTATGCGTCCTGAACCGATTAAAACCATTGCTGATCCTGCTTGCGGAACAGGCGGTTTCTTTTTAGCGGCTTATGATTATCTACAAGCCCATCATAAGCTCGATAAACAGCAAAAGGAGTTTTTAAAGCATCAAACCTTTTACGGCAATGAAATCGTTGCCAGTACCCGTCGTTTATGTTTAATGAACATGGTCTTGCACAATATCGGCGAGATTGATGGCGATAGCTTAGTGTCGCCCAATGATGCTTTGGTTGCAGCCTCTCCGCATTCGGTAGACTTGGTCTTGGCTAATCCGCCCTTTGGTAAAAAAAGCAGCATGACGTTTACCAATGAGGAAGGCGAGCAGGAAAAAGACAATTTAACCTATAACCGCCAGGATTTTTGGGCAACCACGTCAAATAAACAGCTCAATTTTGTTCAGCATATCCGCAGCATGCTAAAAACTACAGGACGGGCGGCAGTGGTTGTGCCTGATAACGTGTTATTCGAAGGCGGTGCCGGGGAAACGGTAAGAAAAAAGCTCATGGAAAATACCGAACTGCATACTATATTGCGTTTACCGACGGGTATTTTTTATGCCAATGGCGTAAAAGCGAACGTGCTGTTTTTTGATAATCACGCAGCCAGTCCCAATCCCTGGACAAAAGAGGTCTGGTATTACGATTACCGCACCAACATTCACCACACGCTAAAAAAGAAGCCGTTACGCATTGATGATTTAAAAGATTTCATTACCTGTTATAACCCTGAAAACCGTCACCAGCGTATAGAAACTTGGCACGAGCAAAACAATCCGGAAAGCCGTTGGCGCAAATTCAGTTATGAACAAATCATTGCCCGCGATAAAACCAGTTTGGATATTTTTTGGCTGAAAGACAAATCCCTTGCCGACCTGGATAATCTGCCGGAGCCTGATGATTTAGCCTCTGAAATTATTGACAATGTAGAGGCAGGGTTGGCTTGTTTTCGGGAAATAGCGGGAGCGTTCGTTGTGAGCGAATATTCGAATGCACTTGTTGAGCTTTTTAAGGCTCTTAACGGCGATGAGCCTTACGATCTACAGATCTAATCCAATTATGGTGCGTAATCCGCTCTCACAAGTTCATTCAATAACATTTTGTTCTCTCCTTAGTTAAGTTTTCCTTTCCTACTTATGATTGCAGGGATAACCTTACGGAAAGTTAAGTTGATGCGCCCCTCCTTTACGTTTTCATTGATGGGAATGCTATGTAGCCAGTGGTTTTGAAAATCCGGCTGCATAATCAGTAAGGTGCCGCTACGTAATAATAGCCGTCCATTTGCCGAAGATTTTTTATGCCGGAACTCAAATTGGCGTTCCGCGCCGAACGTCAATGAAGCGATAAAGGGTTGCTCGCCGAGTTCCGGTTCATTATCTGCGTGCCAGCCGACATAATCGTTACCGTTTCGATACAAATTAACCAATACTGAATTAAAAGAGAAATTCAAATTAGACTCGACTTGGGCTCTAATGCCGGATAGCAAAGGCGTCCATGTCCTGGTTTCTAACAGGTTGTTGCTGTAGCTGTAGCGTATCCCCGGATCAGCATGCCAGGTCTGTAATCTGGGCAGGATAAATTGCCGTCCGGCGACTGTATATCGATTATCGGGCCAGTTTTGTTCGTGCAATAAACGCTGATAGAGCCGTTCGCATTCGGCAGCATCGTAAAATCCTTCAATGACCTTAAGTTCTGGGCAGGATACCATCATCCACAATGTTGTTGGCTTAAGAACACGAACTTCTTCTCCCTCAGGGAGAAGCCTGTACTAAGCGGTGTCGAAGGGGCTGGGATGAGGGGATTTAAATTGGATTTTTCCTTATTTTTACTTCCCCTCACCCAACCCTCTCCCTCAGGAGAGGGCTTTGCACTACTTAAGTCAAAAGTATTATCCATTAGCCAAGACCTTTAATTACTTTTCAGACTGTATTTTAATGTGCGCTACCAGTGCACTGTCCATGGTCGTTACATGCAGTCCGAACCATTGCGGGAGACGGTCCCTGACAAACGAACGGCCAAAAGTAATCATGCCTTTATCAAGCCGCGTTTTAAATTGCTTGAATTCGCCGAGAACACGTTGATGCTCGCCCTTGTGTTCGATCTCCCCCGGATAGGCAAATTGCTTCATCAACTGATTTTCCCGGTCAAAATGCTGCTCCGTCTGTTCATATAAGTGCTGGAACAGGGCAGGGAATTCGGCATTCCCGGCGGCATCCAGTTTATTCAATAGACTTATGAATTCATCATGATCGCTATCAATCAGATCATAGCCCACAGTCAGTGTGTCGGTTTTTTCAATCAATGCCATTATGCTTACCTTATTTTTTGTGAATCCAAAATCATATCGCATCCTCAATTCAATTAATCCAAACGATAACCTTCTTCCATCAATACTCGCCTGACCACTGGTCGCGTCAGCATTAAACGATAATGGTTCAAGCAATTTTCCGGCAGCGAAATCCCGATCTTGCCGGCCCAAAACTCGACATAAAACAAAGCGGCATCGGCGATGGTGAAAGCACCCATAAAATACCCTTGAGGCGGCAAACCGTCGTTGACGATGGCAAATCCACGGTTAACGATATCCATTCCTTGGGCTTTCACTGCTTCAAAATCGGCTTCGTTGGCCGTGAACCGGCCGGTGGTAAAAATTCGGGTAAAACCTTGCCCATGAAGGGTGCCGACTACGTAGTCCATCAGTTCAATGACGCGCGCGTCGCCGTCCGGGTCGCCGGGCAACAATTTGGCTTTGGGATAGCTGCGTGCCAACCAATAGGCAATCGCCTGAAATTCGGTCAGCGCGGTGCCGTCGTTACGTACCAGCGTCGGGATTGTGGCTTTCGGGTTCATCGCAAGATACTCCGGGGTATTTTGTGTCCCGGCCAATAGATTGACGATATGCGCCTCGAAAACCAAATCAAGTTCTTCCAACAAAATGTGGATACCTGTTGAGCAGGAGCCGGGCGTAAAATACAATTTCATCAGCTTTCCTATGGGTTTTGAAGGGACTGTGTTAGCGGGATTCCAGAAAATGAGCATTAACATTCAAGGCAAAGTTTTGCCAAAGCCCGGCGATTTCCCGCATCACTTCGTTAACGTAAGTTTTGTCCGGTTTATGTTCGCCGGGAAAGTTGGATAATGCACAGGAAGTACGATGTTTATCGACGACAAACAGCAAAAACTCATCGACGAATCCGTTGAAAGCGGTCAGCGATTGTTTGCTTAAATCCGATAAACCCCGATTGACGGGACTTTCTTTGCTATCGAACGGCAGCGTCTGCAACCGCGAAAGCGCCTCGTCATAAAACTGTTCCAAAACAGTCAATACATTGCGTTGAAAACAGCCGTCCCATTGTTGCCGGGAAAGATCTTGAGCAAGTAATTGTTCGTATTGTTTTTTTAACACGGGTTTTTGCCCGGCGATATATCGACAGAATTGAGCAATACTGTCGGCGTTTTTCTGATCATTCGTCATCATGAATGTCCTTCGGTTAATCCGCACTTTGTTGTCTAGAGAAAAGCCTGCTCAATTGCTTCATTCCGGCCTAAGTTAATTTCTCCAGCAAATCACCTAAAACCCTATATATAACCTGGGCCATTGCTTCTGTCATGCCTTTTTCAGTACCGTAAAATATCCCAATCTTGTTCATAATGAAACCTAAGTTGACTATACACTGAATTACAAAGCAACATTTAAACCATGATCTACTTTTCAAGGTGTAAATCCGACTTTAATTTCCTCAATGTGTTGCAGAAGTGACCGGGCAGCCCTATTCTGAAGCAAATGAGTTGAGTGATCCACTAGATGGTTTGCGCTCATTTCTGGGCATCTTCGTAACAATAGGGCCGGCCAGTGGGCGGTTTTACTACAAAATATCGACTAACGGGCATTATGCCCAATTCAGCCGGACACGAGCGGAACGTTTTTTTATTTTCCATTCACCTTAACTAGCGATTAATTTTCAATGGCTTGCTAGATGGCATATCAATTTTTCAGTATTTTTACTGTTCCACAATCAACCCCCTTCAGGTGTGGCATCATAATTGATACTCTCATAGAAAACGTGGTGTTGGAGAAAAGAATGAAGGATGAATTAAAGCAATCGTGTCTTGATTAAATATAACCCACCGGAAGCGGCATGAATTTGGAAGAAAAATTATGACCACCTACGCCATTGGCAGCGTAAAAGGCTGTTATCAGTCACTCTTAAAATTACTGGAAAAAATGCAATTTGATCCGGAAAATGACCGCTTATGGTTTACTGGTAATTTAGTCAATGAAGGGCCGGATTCCCTGGCTGTTCTAAGGTTTGTCAAGAGTTTTGGCAAAAAAGCCATTACTGTTCTAGGTGATCAGGAATTACATTTATTGACATTAGCAGAAGGTTTTGAAGAGCCTGCAGCTGGTGATACGCTGGATGAAATTCTTAATGCCCCGGATCGGGATGAACTCTTAAAGTGGCTGCGTTGCCGCGCACTGATTCACCACGATTCAAAACTCAACTTTACCTTGGTACATGCGGGCATTCCTGCTGAATGGAGTTTTAGCCAGGCATTAACCTTTGCATATGAAGTTGAATCGGTACTAGCCCAGGGCAACTACTTGGCTTTACTGGAAAATAGAGCGCAAGACCAATCGCGTTGGCATGCAAAATTAACCGGCTGGAAACGATTGCGTTTTATCATCAATGCCTTTACCTTAATGAAATATTGTAACGAGAAAGGGAGGCTGGATTTCAACACAAGCGGTGCGATAGGAACACAACCCGAGGGTTTACTGCCTTGGTACCGGTTACCCTATCGACTTACGTCCAATTTGAATATTATTTTTGCTGATGACGCTAATTTTGCAGATGACATCTTCCCCGGCATTTACCCGTTATCATCACAAGGAAAACTATCTGCCCTGAAGCTGGCAGCAACACCAGAAAAAATCAACATAACCTGTTTGGAAGTGTAAGGTAAAAATGCATAAAAAATTCGTGTAACAATCCCCTCCATCCGCATTTTATAGGGTGGATTGTCTGCCGGAAAAACGGCTTTACGGGTTAAATCAAATATTAGGGAGAAGACTTGGCTAGTTGGGTTTGCAGGGCTTGTTCTCATATTGATGCCGTTGTAGCACATATTCGTGGCCATTCCAGCGTTCAACCGGAAAGCAGAAACCTGGTCCGCCAATTTCGATGTCTGGCCAGCCGCCAGACCCCTTAGTGGTGAGAAAATTGGGGATACCGGTGCCGCTGGTGATTAGCTTCCAACTACCGTTGGCCTGTTTGCTAACAAGACTGTAGCCGGTACCGGTATTGCCGTAACAATAAGTGCCGCCTTCAGTGACGACGGCTTCCGGCAGGTTATCACCATTGAGGTCACGCACTTGCTCGATTGCCCCCGGCGTATAGGAGGGTGTACCGGGGTCATCGCAGGCGCTATGCCATTGCTTGCCCTTGAGCGTGTAGCCGGCCGCCCTGAATGCGGCGGCCTCGTCAGTGGTTGAAAGCTGTGCCGGCGAGGCAAGCACGGACACGCTAAATAGCATAATCGGTACACTTATAAACAAGATGTTTGGTTTCATTGGATACCTTCCTTTTAATAGTTGCTCATGCGGATTTAACTTTTTCACAAATTCATTACAATCTTAAATCTTAAGTCATGATAAAAACTGAGTAAACTACAATCATAACTTTTTATCAATCAGAACACTCAAAAACACTCACTATGAATTTTGCATCCGATAATTGGGCCGGTGCGCACCCGGCGATTGCGCAACGGTTGTTGGCAGCCGCCGCAGGATTTTCAGCGCCTTATGGCTCAAGCTCCCTTGATCGCAAGATCGAGCTAAGGTTTAACGAGTTATTCGAACGTGAAGTTGCGGTATATTTTGTCAGCACCGGCACAGCGGCTAATTCGCTGGCGCTGGCTGCCGTCAATCGTCCGGGCGGAGTTTCCTTTTGTCACCGCGAAGCGCACATGCTGGAAGATGAATGTGGCGCGCCGGAGTTTTTTACGCATGGCGCACGTCTGGCTCCGGTGGATGGGGAAAACGGTAAAATCGATCCATATAATCTTAAAGCCGAAATCGAGCGTTTTCCTCCCAATTTTGTACATGCGGGGCAGCCGATGGCTATTTCTATCACCCAGGCGACCGAAATTGGCACGCTTTACCAGCCTGCTGAGATTGCTTCCATTGCGGAGATTGCACAAGCTTACGCATTACCCTTGCATATGGATGGCGCGCGTTTTGCGAATGCGCTGGTTGCGTTGGAGCTTACGCCAGCGGAAATGACCTGGAAACGGGGTGTAGATATCGTCTCTTTCGGTGCAACCAAAAACGGTTGCTGGTGTGCCGAAGCCCTGGTATTCATGAATCCGGAATTGGCCAAAGATTTACCGTATATCCGTAAACGCGCCGCGCAGCTGTTTTCTAAAAGCCGGTTTATCGCTTGTCAATTTGATGCTTATTTACACAATGCGCTTTGGTTAGACTTGGCGCGTTATGCCAATGCAATGGCTGAGCGCTTGCGAAATGGCATCGTTAACTCTGAACATGCGCGATTAGCATGGCACCCAGAAGCTAATGAAGTATTTGCTATTTTGGATAAAGCACACGCGGATCGACTACAGGAAAAAGGTGCCGTTTTTTATCAATGGAATCCGCCCCGCGCAAAATCCGGCCTCCTGGGTCAAAACGAAGTGTTGGTGCGCCTGGTAACCAGCTTTGCGACGGAAGCTGATCAAGTGGATCGATTTCTTGAGCTTTTAAGA
>JBBQCU010000053.1:0-12129 GCA_038319065.1 Methylococcales bacterium | reverse complement strand
CCGGATTTTTCTTATGCATAATCCTAAAATTGATACATAGGAATAATGAGAAGCTACTCCTGAGGCCTTTTTAAACCAATGGCCAGTAACAAAAACAAAGTCCCCCAAAGCAAACAAGGCACTAACCAAAACCAGCTTTGGTAAAAGGTAACCGGTGGATTTTTAAGATAAGGAACTTCGTATAAACCTGCCCATGGCTGATGTATTGGCGAACGTTCCAGAATTTCTCCCGAGGCCAGCGATACCGTTGATATACCGGTATTCGTAACTCGCAACACCGGTCTTCGAAATTCCACGCCCCGTGCCAGCGTCATGTACATGTGTTGATAGGGCTCTTGCCAAGTGCCGTACCAGGAATCATTGGTTACATTGACGATGAACTGCGCCCCCAATTCAGCGAGTGAGCGTGAAAATCCTGGAAACAGACTTTCATAACATATTTGTGCGCCCATTTTATAACCATTCCATTTTAACAAGGTGTTAGGGCCTGAGCCCCTTGCAAAATGTCCGGTTGGCGGGAGCCAGTCACGGATTTCAGGAAAAAATTGTTCGCCGGGTATATATTCTCCGAAGGCCAGCAAAATAGTTTTACTGTAATGAGGCGGCACAATTTCACCGTCCTTATTCAATACGAACAGTGAATTGGTAATTAATCGGGATTGTTCGTCGACACTGTAAGCCCCGGTTATAAGCGGCAGTTGTCTCTCATGGAGAAATTCGGCCAGAGCTATCGGCAATTCATTCAGCTTGAATTGTTCACCCAGTAAAGCAGGAAAAGCCGTTTCAGGCCACATGGCAAAGTCGATTTTGTTATCTTTATGAGTTTTGAGCGCCTTATCCGTTAGCGTGATATAGCGATTAAGTATTTCATTGCTATAGCCCTTACCTAACTCAGCAGCCAGTTTTTCTGAATTTTCTGTACTTGCCTGAACCAGCAATGTTTTAAAAGAGGCATCGGGTTGCGGCAGTCTTGCTTTAAGCCATAAACCACCCACATTCAACAGAATAAAACCGGTGATAACCGTTGCAAATATGATTTTACCCGAGTTCTGCTTGCGTTTTTGCCAGGCTATGTAGAGCGGCAGATTGCAAAGCAATGTCGCTGCACTGAGTCCGCTAAAACCGATAAATTCAGCCCACTGGTAAATGGGTATATTGGCTCCATACCAGGAATAACCGAAGTTCCAATCAAACAGGGTAAATGAATTGGCTTCTCCTAAGATGGTGATGATAGCCATCAACCACAGTGAAAGACGTTCTGACCACTTAAATTTTCGCTGCCCTGTAAACCAAAGTATACCGGCCAAAGGCACATACAAGTGGGCTATCAACCCATAGAAAATCATACCCAACACAGCAACAGGCCAGTCCAGATGCGCGAACTCATGCAGCATATAGGTGACCCAGTTAAACCCAATCAATGTAAATACAAAAGAGGTAATTAAGCCGCCAAGGAATACATCTCTAAAGCGTGTTTGCCGGCTCCAGAAAATCCATAACGGCACAAAGCAGAACAAGGAAGACCAAGGAGGGAAGGGGATATAACTGGTGCCTATCAGGATGCCGGACAGGACCGGGAGTAACCATTGCTTGGGGTTGCCGGGTAGATCGTAATTCATAGTTCATATTAATTTAGAGTTGTGTTAACTAACTCAGCTTAGTTTACATCTTTTATTTTAAGGGGCGATGACAGCTTTTTCACAAGTGTTAAGTTGAGATTTCTCCCTTCTTGATAGAAATGGCAAATTCTACCCAAAGAATATCGCTATTTTCTTAAATCTTGTCACGAAATGTTCATCAAACGGTAAAACCCCTTTCATAAAAAATTTCTATACTATCGATCCTGTAAGCAAGGCTTTCTTTCAGCCCACTGTATCTCCGAGCCTGAATTGGATGAAATCGCTGGTGAACAAAAACTACTTGCTTTGGCTATAATATTAAGTGTATGAAGTGACTTAATCCCGACGTCGATATCGGTCTTAGCCGTTGATGACTGATCAGGATGGTTTAATAGCGATAGCAGGGCTTCAATCAATAATTCCCTGCCTTACAAGATCATCACGATTAAATTAAGTTTAACCCCTCAAGTTGTAAACTCAATGGCCGCTGTTCAGCGGCCTTTTTTTGATCTAAGTACAAGATTAAATGAAAACTGTTCAGCCTTTTGCCTTAATCATTGTGAATCTCGGCATATAACGCCCGGTATTCGTCACTCAGTTTATGGTTGGGAACATAATGCACTAACGGCTGAGATACCGTGTGAGATTCTCTTACTTTAATTGAGGGTGAAATCATTGCGGCAAGAACAGGCAGCCCTTCAGCGATCAGTTCATCAACTAATTGGCGAGGTAAATTGGCCTGTTTCTGGAATTGATTAACGATGATGCCTTCAATCTGAAGGTTTGGATTATGATCCGCTTTAACTTCTGTTACTGCTTGCATTAATGTATATAAAGCTTCTCTGGCAAAAGTGTCGCAATCAAAAGGGATTAAACATTTTTCGGCGGCGATCAATGCTGATTGACTGTAGAAGTTGAGGATAGGCGGTGTATCCATATAGATAGCGTCAAAACCCTCCAGTTTTTCCAGTGCTTCTTTTAATTTGAAAATTTTAAAACGCGATTCCAATCGGCTTTGCAGGGGCTCAAGGTCGGGATGCGAGGGAATAACAAACAGGTTGGGAAAAGGCGTTTCATGGATAACAGCGTCGAGTCCTGAATTATTGCTGCCTCCGAACAGGGAAAGGCTCAAACAATCTTTAAAGAAAAGAGCAATGGTCTTATCGCTTTCACTGATTTTCTGGCCCAGCAGGTATTGCGTGGAATTACCCTGAATATCCAGGTCAATTACCAGGGTGCGCTTGCCCTCAATAGCACTGATGGCAGCCAAATTACAGGTAATGGTTGATTTACCGACACCGCCTTTCTGATTGAAAATGACTCTGCGCATCTTATTCCCCGTGAAATCAAGTAGATAAATAGTGCATTATAAGCTTTGCACCCATAATATCAAATGCGTATGAAAGTTTTAGCATGGCATGCTGGACATTCGGGGATTTCACTGGTTTCTTTAAAGGCAATTTCTTTGCCGCAGGCATCACAAATAAAGGTTCCAGGCACGGTAATGTCGCCGCTATGATAGGTATGTGTTTCCGCTAATTCTCTCAGTTTTTCCAATTCAATACGCGTTTTGTCGGCAACACTTAAAAAAGCGTCCAGGGCAAAGTTTTCAATCAGTTCAATATCAAATTTAAACCACTCTGAGAGTGAATCTTTATCTTCCTCGTCTGATAAGCCATGGGCGGCATGTTCAATATCGCGTTTAACATAACCTGAAAGTTTGTTCAGTTCATCGTCAGTCAAGTCGCTACTTTTGCCGGTTTTTTCTTTCGAAATTTCCAGTGCCTCGGCAAAAGTATGTAGCGTATCCTCCATGGTTTCATGGAGATGCTTCATAAAATCGGAATAGGCGGCGATAAGTTTATTTTTATTCATGTTTCAACTCCTGAAAATGGCGCTTTAGATTTAAGCAACAGTGGGGTATTCTAACGCTTTTGACCGGTAAAAGACGAGAAGGATGCAAGAAAATTATCAACCGCTCGCTATTGAGCAAGACGTACAGGCTGCCTGGGAAGCATCAGGCGTATTTAATGTGTCAGAATCTTCTACGCAGCAAAAGTATTATTGCTTATCCATGTTTCCCTATCCCAGCGGTAAATTGCACATGGGTCATGTGCGTAATTATACCATTGGTGATGTGATCAGCCGTTATCAGCGCATGCTGGGAAAAAATGTCCTGCAACCTATGGGCTGGGATGCGTTTGGACTGCCTGCGGAAAATGCGGCGATGCAACATGGCGTTCACCCTGCTGACTGGACGTATGAAAACATCGATTATATGCGCGACCAGCTTAAACGGCTGGGTTTTGGCTATGACTGGAATCGCGAATTTGCAACCTGTGATCCTGATTACTACAAGTGGGAACAATGGTTTTTCCTCAAATTGCTGGCTAAAGGCCTGGTATATAAAAAAACCGCACCAGTCAACTGGTGCCCGCATGATATGACTGTTCTGGCCAATGAGCAGGTCATTGATGGTTGCTGCTGGCGCTGCGATACTAAAGTTGAGCGCAAGGAAATTGCGCAGTGGTTTTTAAAAATTACTACTTATGCGGATGAATTACTCGCCTCACTGGAAACGCTGGACGGTTGGCCGGAGCAGGTCAAAACCATGCAGGCCAATTGGATAGGCCGTTCTGAAGGTGTCGAGATGGATTTTCCTGTTCCGGACATGGCTCAGCCTTTGGGGATTTATACTACGCGTCCGGATACGTTAATGGGGGTGACTTATCTCGCCGTTGCCGCTGAACATCCGTTGGCATTAAAAGCGGCCGAAAACAATGCCGGCATTAGCGCGTTCATTGATGAATGCAAGATGATGGAAACTTCGGAAGCAGCTATGGAAACCATGGAAAAACGCGGCATTGATTCTGGTATTCAAGCCTTGCATCCCATCTCTGGTGAACAAGTCCCCGTCTGGATTGCCAACTTTGTGCTGATGGGTTACGGTACTGGCGCGGTGATGGCTGTTCCTGCGCACGATCAACGTGACTTTGAGTTTGCAAAAAAATACGGCATTGCCATCAAGCAAGTGATATTTGCCAAAAACGGCGAAAATGATGACGATTGTTCAGAACAGGCTTACACCGTAAAAGGTGTATTGCGTGATTCAGGTGAATTTAGCGGCTTAACCTCTGAACAGGCCTTTGTGGCAATCTCGGAAGCCTTGGAAAAAGATCAAAAGGGGCTGCGCAAAATAAATTTCCGGTTGCGTGATTGGGGCGTTTCCCGTCAACGTTACTGGGGCGCGCCGATCCCTGTGATTTATTGCGACGATTGCGGTACGGTACCTGTGCCTGAGCAGGATTTGCCTGTTACGTTGCCAAGAGACGTAGTGCTGGACGGTTCACAATCGCCGTTAGTTGGGCATCCGGCTTTTTCCCATGTGGTCTGTCCTTCATGCGGTAAAGATGCTCGCCGCGAGACCGATACCTTTGACACTTTTATGGAGTCATCCTGGTATTTTGCCCGCTTTGCCAGCAGTAAGGCTGACAGTATGCTGGATGAGAGCGCAAAATACTGGTTGCCCGTGGATCATTATATCGGCGGTATTGAACATGCGATTTTGCACTTGTTATACGCGCGGTTTTATACCAAGTTATTGCGTGATGAAGGCTTGCTGGTCTGTGATGAGCCCTTCAAAAAGTTATTGACGCAGGGCATGGTGCTAAAAGACGGCAGCAAAATGTCCAAGTCCAAAGGAAATACTGTCGATCCGCAAGGTTTAATTGACCAATACGGTGCCGATACCGTGCGCTTGTTTATCATGTTTGCAGCACCGCCCGAGCAATCCCTGGAATGGTCTGATAGTGGCGTTGAAGGTGCGTTCAGATTTTTAAAAAGACTCTGGAAGCAGGTATATTTGCATATTGAGGCAGGCGGATCTTCTTTGGCACTTGATAAATCTTCACTAACTGAAGAACAGCAAATGGTTCGCCGCCAAGTACATCAAACCATCCAGAAAGTCAGTCATGATGTCGGTGTGCGCACTATCTTTAATACCGCCATTGCTTCGAATATGGAGTTGGTCAATTCTTTATCCAAATTTACCGATGATTCCGGTAACGGCAAAGCCATACGACAGGAAGCCCTGGAAGCGATTGTGTTGATGCTGGCCCCGATAGTGCCGCATATCTGCCATCAACTCTGGCTTGATTTGGGACATGAGCGACACGTAGTCAGCGAATCATGGCCTGAAGTTGAAAGTGCGGCTTTAGAGCAGGATTCCATAGAACTGGTGATACAAGTCAATGGTAAATTACGCGGTAAAATTTCTGTTCCGGCAACGGCATCATCAGACGAAATCCAGGCAATGGCGTTGAATGATGAACATGCCCAACGGTTTATAGAAGGAAAGCCAATCAGAAAAGTGATCGTTGTACCTAAAAAACTGGTCAATATCGTTGTTTGAACGGAGTAGTGTGTGCTAATAAAAAAATCAGTTATATTGATTATGGCGTTGTTATTAAGTGCCTGTGGCTATCATCTGCGGGGGGCTTTACAGTTACCGGCAAACCTGAAAAATGTTTATTTAGAGGGCGGATCAGGAGAGCTGCGCGGACATTTCCAAAAGGCAATGGAAATATCTTCCGTGCCGTTTGCTAGTTCTCCCGAGAAGGCGGGGATGATTGTCAAAATATTTAACGAGGATAGCCAGCGCCGCGTTTTATCGCTGAATTCGGGGGGTACTGCTAACGATTTTGAACTCGGTTACCGTTTTGATTTTGAAATTGTTGATTCCAAAAATAACATATTATCGCCGCGGCAGCCTGTCGAGATTAAACGTGAATATTACAATGATCAGCTGGCCATTATCGCTAAAGATAATGAGGAATTAGTCATACGTAATGAAATGTATCAGCAAGCCGTGCGGACGATAGTGAATCGTGCCAGAGTCGCATTAGAAACGAACCCTAAATGAGATGCGCATCAAACCTGAGCAGTTAAGCGCACTTCTACAAAAAGGGTTGATGCCGGTCTACTTTATCACTGGCGATGAACCATTGCAGCTAGGCGAAATGGCCGATGCGGTTAGGAAAGCAGCAAAAAAAGAGGGTTTTGAAAACCGTGAGATCATTTCAGCGGAAACAGGATTTGACTGGAATCAGTTAGCGTTCGCTGCGGATTCCTTATCCATTTTTGCCGATAAAAAAATTATTGATTTAAGATTGCCTTCGGGTACACCTGGAACAGATGGCGCTAAAGCCCTCATCGCTTATTGTGAACGCTTGCCGGAAGATACTTTGTTATTGATTACGGCGGGGAAAATGGCCAGCGGTGCATTAAAAACCCGCTGGCTGGAAGCATTGGATAAAGTGGGTGTCGTTGTTCAGGTTTGGCCCCTGGAAGGACTGGATTTAATCCGGTGGTTACAACAAAGGATGCAGCAGCGTGGTTTTATTGCTGAAACTGAAGGAGTGCGGATATTGGCAGCCAGGATTGAAGGGAATCTCTTGGCTGCTGCCCAGGAAATAGAAAAACTTTACGTTCTTTACGGAACCGGGAACCTTAGTAACCAGCAGATTTTTGATGTAGTGGCAGACAGCTCCAGATACGATGTATTCAAGCTGATTGATAGCGTATTGACCGGTAGCGTAAACCGTATCTTCAAGGTATTGTCAGGTCTGCGGGCGGAAGGAATTGCCGCGCCGATCGTGCTGTGGTCTTTGACACGCGAGGCCAGGGCATTAATCAAGATTAAAGTGGCACTCTCTCAAGGACAAAATAGAGACCTCGTATTCAAAAATAACCAAATCTGGGATAAGCGCAAGCAATTGGTCAGTAATGCACTGAACCGGCTCAGTGACCATGATTTAAATAACATACTGGTATTGAGCGCCAAGGCAGACAGGCAAATCAAGGGACAGCAGCAAGGTGATGGATGGGATACATTGCTGGCTATTTGTCTGATGTTTGCATCGATACAGGTAATGGCCAATACAGGCTGAATTAAAATTACCGCACAGGCATCAATCAGTGGCTCTGGATTTAATTGTTAACTCGCCAGCAAAAGTTGGCGGATTATAGTCTTCTCCCTTTAATCAAACTGTCATTATCTGTTCACATCTCTTTGGTATAAATTGCCTGTCCGGTTCAGGACTTTGACTACCGGGCTAGACTGTTCCATACGGTTACTGAGGGTTTAGTTTCTCCGTGTTGAACGCGCCAATCAACTAATAAACCTTTGAGCAAGTAAACGACTATGAAAACTTTGATTAAGAAAACTTTATTTGCCGCCATGATGGCGTCGGCTTTTTCGGTGCCGGTTGGGGCATCCACCTTAGCCCTGACCGCGGATGGCCTGTGGCATACCTTTGATATCGATGACTCTTACTCTTTATCGGGCGGAGTGGAATGGATAGATGCTCAAAGCGACACTGGATACTCCAATGACGGTAGTGCTCTTCATTTCACTTTCAATTTGTTAGACGTTGCCAAACTGACCGTGGTGGATGGCGGTTTCGCAGGTGATCAATTCCAAGTGTTTGACAACGGAACTTCATTGGGATTTACCTCTAATCCAGCCAACAATTACCCAACTTCAGTAGCAACTGATTTCGACGCTGCTTTGGTCAACCCGCTTTATAGTAGCGCAGTTTTTTATCTGGCTGCAGGACAACATGACATCACTGGCTTTCTCTCAGCTTCTGCTACCGTAAACAGTATTCCTCTCAATGCTACAGTAGGTGCCGTCAGCTTGTCCTCAGTACCCGAACCTAGTACTTTCGGATTGTTATTGGCTGGAAGCGGCTTGATTTCGATTGGCGTTTTCTCACGCCGTCGAGCTAATTAATTATTAACAGGAAGAACTGACATGAAATTAAAATCCATTGCTTTAGGTTGCGTATTAGCCGTGGCCCCTCTTGGGGTTGCCTCTGCCGCAACCACCACCGTCCGTATCATCGCGTTCAATGATTTCCATGGCAACCTGCAATCACCCGGCAACTTCAGTATTCAGCCGGGCGGATCAGGTACAGCACTGATTAGCAAAGCATCCGGTGGCGTAGATTATCTGGCCGGCTATGTCAATAGCCTAAAGGCCGGTTATCCCAACAACGTCGTGGTTTCGGCAGGCGACCTGACTGGCGCCAGTCCCCTGATTTCCGGCGCTTTCCATGACGAAGGCGCTATCGAAACCATGAATCGCCTGGGTCGGGAATTCAACGCCGTGGGCAATCAAGAATTCGATTACGGCAAAACCGAAATCCTGCTCAAACAAAACGGCGGCTGCTATCCCGGCGGCACTGTAGGCATCGATACATGTCTGGGCGCTGCTTCTCCCAATCCTGTTCCGGTTCCGGCTCCTTTCGAAGGCGCCAAATTCAAGTATTTGTCCGCCAACGTGGTCGACACTGCCTCCGGAAAAACGTTGTTTCCGGCTTACGCCATCAAGAGTTTCAAAAAGTCTACTGGCGGTTCGGTTCGTGTTGCCTTCATCGGCATGACCTTGAAGGATACGCCCAGCATCGTCACTCCTAAAGGTGTGGCCGGATTGAACTTTAAAGACGAAGTACAAACCGTTAATGCACTGGTGCCTCAAATGCGCGCTCGCGGTGCCGAGGCGATTGTCGTGCTGGTTCACCAAGGCGGTTTCCAAGGCTCCACCGGTCCGAATTACATCAACGATTGCTCGCTGGTTTCCGGTGGCGCGGCTGATCCAAATGCCTTGCAACCGTTACGAAATATTATCCTTGGATTAGATAATGCGGTCGACTTAGTGGTTTCAGGCCATACACACACCGGTTATACCTGTGCGCTGCCAAATAGTGCAGGTCGCTTGATCCCGGTGACGCAAGGCGGTAATTATGGCCGGGTTTTAACCAACATCGATCTGAACATTGATAATACGAGCGGCGATGTTGCCAGCTATAGCTTCATTAACACCGTGGTTGACCGCACTAACCCTGCTATCACCCCTGATGCAACCATCAAGAGCATTGTGGATGCCTATAACACCAACATATCCCCCGTAGCCAATCAAGTAGTAGCCACCATCACTGATGCGGTACTCAACAGCGAATTAGCTGCTCAAAGCCCGGCGACGGGAACCACCGGTGAAAAACCGGCTGGTGATCTGATAGCTGATTCCATGCTGGCCGCTACTTCTCCGGTTGCTTTTGGTGGCGCACAAATTGCTTTCACCAACTCAGGTGGTGTGCGCGCCGACTACAAGAACATCGCAGGAACCTATCCCTACAATCTGACTTATGGCGACGCCTTTACAGTGCAACCGTTCGGCAACAATATGGTCACCATGACGCTTACTGCGCAGCAGCTTAAAGACGTACTGGAAATGCAGTTCCCTGGCAGTAATTGCGTAACCCCTAGCGGTGTGAATGCGCAAGCTCAAACCCGGGTAATGCAGCCTTCCAACGGTTTTTCCTTCTCGTGGAGTGCGAGCGGTGCAGCCTGTAATAAGATTCAGGACGTGAAATTAACTACTTATGATGGCAGTGGCGCAATTATCAATGTCGATGATATCGTTAGTGCCGGTGCAGTGCTTAATCCAGCCACAACATACCAAGTTACTGTGAACAGCTTTATGGCAACCGGCGGAGATCTTTTATCGGTATTCAACCTTGGTACCAATCGTTTGGGCGGCGCTCAGGACATTGATACCACAATAGCATATCTAGCCCAGTTCAAGACGCCTAACCCCAACAATTCAGGATACGACCCACTCGCAAGCAATTTGCACAAACCACGCATTAACAAACTGCCATAGGCGTCGTCAAGCAATTGATGACATCAAGCCGCGCCTTCAGGCGCGGCTTTTTTATTCTCGCTCAGTTTGGAACAACTATCGTCACCACCACTGGCAGCAGCTTTTCGTATAGCTCTTCCACAGAGGGCGTTGCCTTAACAGCCATGATCCTAGTACGTTTTTTTCCAGATCGAAAAGAATGCGGCACTAGTTTTTGCAAGACATCGGCGCGAACCGCGAATGTGCCTTTGCCTAAAAGAGTGTCCTTATCCGTTATGCCTTTAAGCGGTTCCTGTTTCCCCAGTGTCATGCCGATGAATTTACCCGATCCATCAAACACCGCACTGCCGCTGTTTTCAGGACCCAGGGAGCCGGTAATCTGCATCAAGCCAGCGATACCGGTGTCAGGACGAACCACCACGCCGGGCGCAAGGATGGGATAACCGGTTTCCAGCGCATCGGTCACCGGAAAACCCAGCACGAAACAGAAGCGTACACCCTCCGGGACACTAAAAGCTTGGTCCGGCAAACTCCATTCCTTGGGATAGGGACTTTCCAGGCGCAGCAGGGCCAGACCCTGGTCAGGCAGAATTTTCTCCACCCGCGATTTTCGAATTTTCCCCAAGCCGTTACGCACCCACACCTCCACGCCGGCGCCGGAGACCAGGCTGGCGTAGGTGACAACCCGGCGGCCTTGGCCGGCCACAAAGCCATTCCCTGATTTCATGGCGTTTCCGGTATAGAGCGGAAAGGATTCCATATAATGGGCAGGCCAACGTGTTACTGCCGGCAAATTGTTATTTTCGGAGGCCGGCTTTGCCTCTCCCGCTATTCCCAAGGGAACCGTCGCCACGCTTGACGTCTGTTCATTTCCGTCCACCTTCGACAGCCAGTTTCGCAATGGTTTTGCTGCCTCAAACTCCCCCTTTGCCTCATAAGCAAGCGCAGCTTTCCTGCGCCAGTTTACCAACTCTTCGTGGTTTCCTGCCGCCAGGGCTGCACGCGCACGAAGACGATAGATGTCACCCAGGGGCGGGTTGCGCCCTAACCAATCATCCAGTTGTTGTATGGCCTGAGGTAATGCCATCCGGTCGATCAGAATTTCCGTCCGGGCACCGAATAGGGCGATATCATCGGGACGTTTTTTTAGTTCTTCGTTCAGTTTGACTAGTGCGGGTGCCGTTTGGCCCTCCCGATCTTCAAGATAGGCAAGCAAGGCCGCAGATTCGCTGACATCGGGATGCTCTGCAGCCACCAAATTGCCAAATGCGATAGCCTTTCGAAACTCACCTGATTGCAAATAGGCGCGAACCAGACCGATTTCGGCCTCCGCCGATTCTCCCATTCCTGCTGCTTTCTCGTACCATTCAGCGGCTTGCTGAGCCTGACCCTTTGCCAGAGCAGCATGGCCACGCAAGATCAGCGAGTTTATCGACTCTTCGGCAAGACTGGAGTCTGGAAGGCATTGCGCGGAGACCACTAGCCAGGCGGAAGCCAAAATCAAAAAGTTTCGTTTGTTATTTAAGAATTTCTTTGTCAAAGACTGATAGATCATTAGGTATGAAATGATTCGATTGATTGCCCCGGACTTCTCCCGACGAGTGTGGAATAGTCAAATAAACAGACACTGTTCTGGCTTTTAAGGCAGAATAATAAGAATAGAGACTTTAACTTTGAATTATTGCAATAAGATGAAAATAAAACCCAAAAGTTGATTATTATGGAGATTGAGTTAATCGTTTGTTGGACAGCCACTAACTAAAGCCTTGGTCCAGAAGGTTCTGCTCTTCTAAATCCATCCCTCAC
>JBBQCU010000052.1:0-12152 GCA_038319065.1 Methylococcales bacterium | reverse complement strand
GCACGACCAACTGTTTGGCACCTATTGTAAAACCATTAAATGACGCGATTGGTATTGTCAGCGGTTTAATGACGACCATCCATTCATACACCAATGACCAGGTTTTGACTGACGTGTACCACAGCGATTTACGCCGCGCCCGTTCAGCGACACAATCCATGATTCCTACCAAGACCGGTGCGGCAGCGGCTGTTGGCTTGGTGTTGCCTGAATTGGCCGGCAAACTGGATGGTTTCGCAATGCGCGTACCTACTATCAATGTTTCTGTTGTTGATTTAACCTTTCAGGCAGCTAGAGATACCAGCAAGGCAGAAATTGACGAAATTTTGACTGCTGCCTCCAAAGGTGCATTAAAAGGTATTCTGGATATCAACGAAAAACCGCTGGTTTCAATTGATTTTAATCACAACCCCGCATCATCTATTTACGAAGAACCACTGACTAAAGTATTAGGCGGACGCTTGGTAAAAGTTCTGTCCTGGTATGACAACGAATGGGGTTTCTCAAATCGTATGCTGGATACCACTATAGCTTTTGTAAACGCCAAATAACGGATCCCCTACCTAATGTTAAGAAGAACCAAAATTTTAGCCACACTCGGCCCTGCAACTGATAAGCCCGGCGTGCTCGAAGGCTTGTTCAAGACAGGTATTGACTTTGTCCGGATGAACTTTTCTCATGGTTCTGCTCAAGATCACATCGACAGAGCGAAAGCGGTACGTGAACTCAGCAAGAAAACAGGTAGACGCGTGGGCATTCTGGCTGATTTGCAAGGTCCTAAAATTCGTATTGCCCGGTTTAAAGATACCAAGGTATTTCTAAACGAAGGTCAGGATTTTGCGCTGGATATTAATCTTGACCCAAAAGCGGGTGATAACACCCAGGTCGGCATCACTTACGAGCCTTTGGCGTTGGAAGTCAGGCCTGGCAGCAGGCTGTTACTGGATGATGGCCGTATCGTTCTGGATGTAGTTAATGTCGAAAATATGCGCGTTAACTGTACGGTCATTGTCGGCGGTGACCTGTCCAACAATAAGGGCATTAACCTGATGGGTGGCGGACTATCTGCGGCAGCCTTAACTGATAAGGACAAGGAAGATATCAAAACTATCGCTATCATGAAGTGTGATTTTGTTGCCGTCTCTTTTCCGCGATGCGCTGAAGATCTTAATGAAGCACGGCGTTTATTGGTTGCTGAAGATTGTTATGCGGGCATTGTTTCTAAAGTTGAGCGTGCGGAAGCAATTGTGCCGGACGTTATGGACGAGATCATCCTGGCGTCTGATGCTGTGATGGTCGCGCGTGGTGATCTGGGTGTTGAAATCGGTGACGCCAACTTGCCCGCCGTACAAAAAATGCTGATTAAACGCACCCGGGAACTCAATCGTGTTGCCATTACCGCCACACAAATGATGGAGTCCATGATCGATAACCCGATTCCCACGCGTGCGGAAGTGTTTGATGTTGCCAATGCCGTTTATGACGGCACCGACGCCATCATGTTATCGGCGGAAACAGCTTCTGGTAAACACCCGGTTAAAGCCGTTGAAGCCATGCATCGCATTTGTATCGAAGCGGAAAAGCAACGAAGCGTTCGTGAATCCGATCACCGCATCAATATTCAATTTGAGCGTGATGATGAAGCGATTGCGATGTCTGCGATGTATATGGCTAATCATACCGAAATCAAAGGCATAGCGGCGTTAACTGAATCAGGATCAACCCCGCTGTGGATGTCCAGAATCAGTTCAGGTATTCCTATTTTTGCGTTGAGCAGCCAGGAAAAAACCCTGGGTAAAGTCACGTTGTATCGCGGCGTTTTCCCTATTTACTTCAAAATTGAAGCCAATCAGGATCATGCTGAAGTAAACCGTAATATTGTAAAAGAACTCAGGAAATGGAACAAAGCTAAAGACGGTGACAAATTCATCATCACTAAAGGCGACTTGAATGGTGTGGAAGGCGGTACTAACGCTTTGAAAGTCATTATCGTTGGGCAAGGTTTAACGCCTTAATAAGGATCGATTCTGCGCTTGGATCCTAATCCGGGTGCAGAATTATTTATCCTACAAAACATCCAGCTTGGCATAAGCCAGCATTAGCCATTTAAACCCGGCTTGTTTAAAATTGATCTGGACTCTTTCCTGGGCGCCGGATCCCTCCATTTGCAAGATCACACCTTCGCCAAATTTGGCATGACTGACTCTTTGTCCCAGCTTATAGCTTCCCGTTGCTTGCAGCGATGCCGGTTTTGACTGGACGGCTGTTACCGGACGGCTGATAGTGGCGCGCATCCTCACTTCCTGTAAAAATTCACCGGGAATTTCGCGTAGAAAACGTGACGGTCTGGGGTAACTTTCACGTCCGTATAAACGCCTGGATTCGGCGTAAGTTAAATACAGTTGCTGCATGGCCCGGGTCATACCGACATAACAGAGCCTGCGTTCCTCTTCCAGGCGGCCGGCATCGTCAACTGACTGCTGCGACGGAAATAAGCCTTCTTCCATACCGACCAGGTATACCAGCTTGAACTCCAGGCCTTTCGCTGAATGCAGGGTCATGAGTTGCACGCAGTCTTCAAAATCATCCGCCTGACTATCGCCCGACTCCAGCGCCGCATGGGCCAGGAACATATCCAGTTCTCCCAGGTTTTCTTCATTTTCCTGATCGAAATCAAAAAGACGTGCTGCGTTAACCAACTCTTCAAGGTTTTCTACTTTTTCCTCGCCTTTATCCATTTTTTCTTTTTGATACAGCTCAACCAGGCCGCATTTTTCGACCACAAGCTTAACTTTTTCATAAAGCTCCATTCCTTCGGCTTCTTTATCCAGTTGTTTAATCAGTTCCAAAAAGCCTATCAGGGCATTCGTCGCGCGTGCCGTCATGGTTCGCTGATTAATCAACACGATAGCGGCTGCCCATAATGATATATTCTCATCGCGGGCTATGCAGCGTATATCGTCCAGGGTTTTAGCGCCTATGCCGCGCGCTGGCGTGTTAATAACGCGTTCAAATGAAGCATCATCATTTCGATTGGACATGAGCCGTAAATAAGCCAAGGCATTTTTAATTTCTGCTCGATCAAAAAAGCGCAATCCCCCATAAACACGGTAAGGTGTGGCTGTAGCCATCAATTTTTCTTCAAACTGACGGGACTGGGCATTGGATCGATATAAAATGGCGGCATCACTACGCAACCCGCCTTCCTTGACCCAGGCTCTGATACGCTCGACCACAAAATAGGCTTCATCCTGCTCATTGAAAGCGGCGTACAATGAAATTAAATCGCCCTCCCCCGCGTCGGTCCATAACTCTTTGCCCATGCGCCCCATATTGTTTGAAATAATCTTGTTAGCCGCCTTAAGAATAGTGCCGGTGGACCGGTAATTCTGTTCAAGCTTGATGACTTGATGATTCGGGTAGTGTTTTTTAAAGCTGTAGATATTCTCGATTTTCGCGCCGCGCCAGCCATAAATGGATTGATCGTCATCACCTACCACAAACAGGTTATCCTTACCGTCCGTCAATAGCCGCAACCAGGCATATTGAATGGTATTGGTATCCTGAAACTCATCAACATGAACCTGCCTGAATCGCTGCTGATAAAAATCAAGTACAGCTGGGTTATCGCGTAACAATTCATGCGCCCGCAACAGCAATTCGGCAAAATCCACCAAGCCGGATCGATCACAAAGCTCCTCGTAGGCTAGATAGACCCTCAGCATTTGCCTTTGAAAGATATCAGCCGTCTCGATCATGTGCCTCGCTCGGATACCTTCGTCTTTCTGAGCATTGATATACCATTGCACGTCCCTTGGCGGCCACTTCGAATCATCAAGATTAAGGGTGTTTAACAAACGTTTGATCACTCTTAACTGGTCACCGGAATCCATGACCTGAAAAGTCTCCGGCAATTTTGCCTCTTTTGCATGCCGTCTTAACAGCCGATGCGCTATCCCGTGAAAAGTGCCTATCCATAGGGTTTGGGCAGACATACTCAGTAAACTTTCAATTCTGCTGCGCATTTCCTTTGCCGCTTTATTGGTGAACGTTACTGCCAGAATGCCATGCGCCGGCACGCCTTCCACCTGAATCTGCCAAGCGATGCGATGCACCAGCACACGGGTTTTGCCGCTGCCGGCGCCTGCCAACACCAGCATGGCCTGAGAAGGCGCGGTAACGGCCTCACGTTGGGCATCATTTAGAGTATCTATTATTGAGGTTACATCCATTATTATTTTATCGCTTGCACATTTTTTAGAGCTGTGTATATTGCTTTAGATTCTGTAATGGTCGACTGAACCATTGCTTTACTGAAATAATAACAATTACACAGAAGGGGATTAAGATGAGTTTTGATTTTAAACGTATGATTAAATTTGAACACAATGTCGGCGAGAAAGAAAAAAAATACCGCTTGTATGGCGGCACAGCCTTAATTGCTATTTCAATTTTCACCGCCTCAATTGCTTTATTGCTGATTGGTATGGTTCTTGTTGCAACCGGTTTTTCAGGCTTTTGTCCGGCCTATGCAGGGCTTAACAAAAATACCTGCAGCGCTGGCGAAAGTTCTGAAACCAGCGACAACCCTGAAGCAAACTAAAGGTTCAAGGTTCAAGGTTCAAGGTAAAAAGCATGCTCCTTTTCCTTGAACCTTTTACCTGACTCACTCTTCTTTACGAAACTCACCTTCCAAGATGTTTTTTTCAGCGGCTTTTTCTTGCTGAAAATGCCCCCCGGCTTGAATAAGATAATTTTCAATCACATATTGGGCTATCTTTTTGCGTAATGACGGAATTAAACATGCAAAGCCCAGCATATCGGTAATAAAACCGGGAGTTAACAGCAATACGCCACCCAATAAAATAATAGGGCCTTCAATCATTTCATAGGCAGGAATCATGCCTTGGGCCAGATTTTCCTGAAACCGCCGAAAGGTAGCAAAGCCTTGCTGCCTCAATAACCACGCACCTAACACTGCTGTAAACACCACTAAAAAAATGGTCGGTAAAGCACCGATAATACTACCCACTTGCAGCAGCAAATAGATTTCTGCAAAAGGAATAATCAAAACAACCAGAAATAATATTTGGAAAACTTTCATCTACTTACTCTTATAATTTCATTATAGGAAAGGCTAAAACCTCAGCTGTATACCTATCAGTTTTATTCAGGATGTTTAATACGTTTGGTATCTTTAACCTTATGCTTACAATATAAAGGCAATCCGGTTTAATTTCTAGGATAATATCCATTCTTGCCTATTACCAATCAACAAAATGCCGACTTGCTATCAAATAATTCTTTGCACTTGCCCTGATAAAGATACTGCGGAAAAAATTGCCCACTCACTTGTAAACGACAAGTTAGCGGCTTGCGTTAATGTTTTGCACGGGATTACCTCTATCTATCTTTGGCACGAGCAAATAGAATCGGCCCAGGAACTTTTGTTGCTAATTAAAGCCGATAAAAGCTGTTATCAGGCAATTGAAACTTCCATAAAAAAACACCATCCTTACGAACTTCCTGAAATAATTGCCGTCCCTATTGAAAACGGTTTACCCGAATACCTGCATTGGATTGATTCATGCCATTCTTACAAATAATTTTTCTCTGTTGGCTGATGCTTGGTCAGTCGGCTGTTACTCTCGCTGATGATGAGCTACTAACTCCCGAACAGGCATTCAAGATTTCTGCAAAAGCAGTGACTTCCGGCCAACTTGAAATTTCCTGGGATATTGCCGGCGGTTATTACCTGTACCGCAATAAAATGCAGTTCAAATCCAAAACTGAGCAGATCCCTACAGTGACTCCTGTTTTTCCGGAAGGTGAAACAAAGCATGATGAAAATTTTGGCGATGTTGTTATTTACCGGAACACCCTGAAAATCCCTGTTACTTTAATACCCGGCGGCGTTTCTTCAATAAAGCTGCTGGTGCAGTATCAGGGTTGCGCCGATAGAGGCATCTGTTACCCGCCGCAAAAAAAAATCTTTGATATTACTCTGCCGGCGGCCACACCGGTTGCCAACGCCAAACCGGTTGGGCAACTGGTAAAGGGTCTGCCAGGCTTTAAACTTAATCCTGCTGAAGATGAATTATTGCCCGCGGAACAGGCTTTCCAGTTTTTTGCGACGGTTAAAGATGCCGGCACGCTGCATGTTAACTGGGAGATTGCCCAAGGTTATTATCTTTACCGGGAGCAAATTCAGTTTGAATTAACCCATGCAGCCGGCAATCAATTGGGTAATTACTCAATACCCAGAGGTACACCCGCACACGACGAAGAATTTGGCCAGGTAGAAATTTTCCACGGCGAACTTGACTTTGATCTGCCGATTATCCGCGCCACCAGCTCAGCGCAAACAATCACCCTGCAGGCAAAATATCAGGGATGCGCAGATCGCGGCGTTTGTTACCCACCGATGACAAAAGTAATCAACCTGGAACTTCCCGCACTACAGGAAACCACACCGGTTACCGGCACCCAACCAATACCCGCGATTTCCGAGCAAGATCAAATCGTGCAATCCTTGCAGCATGACAGCCTGGCAATGACATTACTCAGTTTTTTTGGTTTCGGGCTATTGTTATCAATGACTCCCTGTATTTTTCCGATGATTCCGATTCTATCGGGCATTATCGTGGGTCATGGCAATCGCATTACCACCGCCCGGGCTTTTTTCCTGTCCCTTAGTTATGTTGTGGCTTCAGCTCTCACCTATACGGTGTTTGGCATACTCGCTGCATTATTCGGCAGCAATCTGCAAACGACTTTTCAGCAACCCTGGATAATCGGCCTATTCAGCGCCATTTTTGTGTTACTGTCATTATCCATGTTTGGTTTTTATGAACTTGAGCTACCGAACTCGCTAAAAACCAGGCTGCATAACTCCAGCGTAAAACACCGTGACGGCTCGCTTTGGGGAGCAGCAATCATGGGCGCATTATCCTCATTGATTGTAGGGCCTTGCGTCGCCGCGCCACTGGCAGGTGCGCTGATTTATATCGGTCAAACGGGTAATGCTGTATTGGGGGGTAGCGCCTTATTTGCCATGGGCTTGGGCATGGGTGTTCCGCTGCTATTGTTGGGCGCGTCTGCCGGGAAACTGCTGCCTAAAGCCGGGGTCTGGCTTTATTCTACCAAAGCCGTCTTCGGGGTAATTATGCTGGCCGTTGCAGTCTGGATGCTCAGCCGTATTCTTCCGCCCGCCATCACCATTTTGCTTTGGGCCATGCTGCTTATCCTCCCCGCCATTTACCTGAATGCCATTGACCCATTGCCTGAGAATAGTTCAGGCTGGCGCAAGCTATGGAAAGGCGTGGGTTTAATGATGCTGGCCTACGGACTGTTATTATTGATAGGCTTTAGCATGGGCAACAACAATCCTTTAAAACCGCTGCAAGGATTCAGCGTAAACAATGCTCAAGCGGCTGAAGAAAAAGGGATTGTTTTTGAAAGAGTGGCCTCTTTATCGGCCCTGGAAGCCAGAATTCAGCAAGCAAGCGTCAATCACCAACCGGTCATGCTGGATTTTTATGCGGACTGGTGCATATCGTGCAAGGAAATGGAAGCCTATACACTGTCACACCCAAAAGTGAAACAAGCGCTTGCCGGTTTTGTGCTGTTGCAAGCGGATGTCACTAAAAATTCTGATGACGACAAAGCCCTGTTAGCAAAATTTAATCTCATCGGGCCGCCCGCCATTTTATTTTTTGGCGCTAACAAGCAGGAAAACAGGACACACCGGGTTATCGGGTATCAAGATGCCGAAACCTTTATCAAAACGCTGCAACAGGTCAAATCATGAAACCAACAGGACTCATTATCATTGCTGCTGTGCTCGCTTTGGCCGGGGGTATTTTAGCGCGGGGGTTTTTCTCACCGGTTGAACAAACCAGTCCAACGCCTTTACCCGAATTTAACCTAGCCGATGTGTCGGGTAATCAACACAACATTTCAGAATGGCAAGGAAAAATCCGTGTCATTAATTTCTGGGCTACCTGGTGTCCACCCTGTCTAAAAGAAATTCCTGAGTTTGTGGAACTGCAGAAACAATACGCCGGTAAAGGCCTGCAATTTATCGGTATCGCGATAGACGACCAGGAGCCGGTTGAAGAATACCTCGCCGCCACTAAAATCAATTATCCGATATTAATTGGCGGTGTTACCGGCATTGCCCTGGCTCAACAACTGGGTAATAGATTTGATGCGGTTCCCTTTACTATTGTTGTTAACCGGCAAGGACAGATCATATATAGGCACCCGGGGGAATTTTCCAGGGAGCAAATAATGAAAATTATTGCACCGCTGCTCAATTGATTATAAAGATTTATAAAGCTCTAATGCCTTGTTTAATTCATCTGATGCTTTTTTGACATCGCCATGTTTGGATTGTATTTGTCCTTGAATAACGCTTGCGTTTGCTTGTTTTAGAATGGCTTCATTGCCTGTTATATGCTCGGCAGATGCACGCGCCGCTTTTAGATGCAAATGGGCGGCGGAAAAATCGCTTTTGTTTACTTCGACTAAAGCCTTTTCAACATGCGCAATAGTTTCATTGAGGCTTGCCGCTGAACTATTAGCTGCTTCTTCGGCGAAAGCTACTGCACTAGTTGCGCCTAAAGAGAACGCCATAAAGAAGATTAATGCTGTTTTTTTGATGATATTCATAATTTTTAAAAACCCTTTGATGTAATTACCGGATAATGTCCGGAAATAAATGCTTGAAAAGAAAATGCTTTCCAGTCCCCATCATACAGGTTTAATTGATGTCTCCTATGTATAAATTGAGCTTTTACGTTCCGGAATCGCATCTTGAACCGGTAAAAAACGCCTTGTTTGCAAAAGGCGCGGGTCATTATAACGCCTACGATCAATGCTGCTGGCAAGTCCGGGGCGAGGGTCAATTCAGGCCTGCTGCCAATAGCCGGCCTTATTTAGGCAATGCATACCAGCTGGAAAAGGTGGCCGAATATAAGGTGGAAATGATTTGCAACGATGAGGCTATAAAAGAAGTTGTGCAAGCACTGCTCAGCACTCATCCTTATGAAGAACCCGCTTATGAAATTTACAAGATATTGACTGTTGAGGATTTCTAAAACCATAGTTAACGTTAATGGGAACATAACTTGCAAAAACCCGCTTAGAAACGTGAACGAAATAACTTAAGCATTAATATCCCCTCTCCCTCCGGGCTAATCTATGCACACATCTTTCGGAGAGAAAGCCCTCTCCGGAGGGAGAGAGTTGGGTGAGGGGAATTTATAACAAGAAATTGACGAAGCGATTAAAATTCAAACAAATACCTTTTGGTTATTGTAAAAAAAAATACTTGAGATTTCTACACAGCATAAATTCCATTGGTAATTTTGTTTGTATTGATTTGAGAATACGATGACATTTTAGAGATTACGGAGAGTGGAGTACTCTTTTATTTCCCCTCACCCAACCCTCTCCCTTCGGAGAGGGCTAATTCTGCGTATATCTAAAATGTATGCATAGATTAGCCCGAAGGGAGAGGGAGTAAGATGCCAATCTTATTTCATGCATGTTCCTAAATGCCTCTGTAGCCGGAAGTAATCGGATATCGCCGGTCGCGTCCAAATGCCCTGCTCGTAATTCTGATGCCGGGAGGTGATTGCCGGCGTTTATATTCATTCCGGTCTACCAGATTAATGGCCCTGGCGACATCCTCGCGCTGGAATCCGGCAGCCATAATTTCTTCAGCGGATTGGTCCAATTCTACATAACGCTCCAATATCGGATCTAAAACTTCATAAGGCGGTAACGAGTCCGCATCAATTTGATCAGGCGCTAATTCAGCCGATGGCGGACGGGTTATAACGCGTTCCGGGATTACCCCTGACAGTGTATTCCGGTAATAGGCTAATTGATAAACCAGCAGTTTAGGTACATCCTTGATCGGCGCAAATCCACCCGCCATATCGCCATAAAGCGTCGCATAACCCACACTCATTTCGCTTTTATTACCCGTAGTCAGTAACAGTTTGCCTTGCTTGTTGGATAGCGCCATTAAAATCACACCCCGGCAACGCGCCTGAATATTTTCCTCAGTGGTATCTTTAGCTGCCCCTGCAAAGACCTCGGCCAACATGCCGGTAAACGCATTGACGGCGGGCTCTATGGGAATAATATGATACTTGACACCCAATGCGTCAGCTTCCACTATCGCATCTTCGTTACTCATCGTCTGTGTGTAGCGTGAAGGCATGAGTACCGCTTCAACTTTATCAGGCCCCAGTGCATCAACCGCCAAGGCTAAAACAAGCGCCGAATCAATGCCGCCGGACAAGCCTAAAATAGCCCCTTGAAAACCGTTTTTACGCACATAATCTTTAATACCGAGGACCAAGGCCTGATACTCCCTGGAAGTTTCATTGTAAAGCGGCTCCAAGGCCTGTTTTACAGGATTATTGCCGTCAAACTCAACCACACAGATTTGTTCTTTAAATTCTTCTGCACGAAAGACAATGTTGCCTTGCGAATCGGTGACAAATGAAGCGCCATCAAAAATTAACTCATCTTGCCCTCCCACTTGATTAACATAAACCAGGGGAATCTGCGCGGCTTTTACATGCTTGCAAATAATAGCTTCACGTTGATGGATTTTTCCCGAATTAAACGGTGAAGCATTGAGAGTCAGCAGCAACTCTGCGCCAGCTTGTTTCGTAGCGTCAATAATGCCGCTTTTCCAGACATCTTCGCAAATCGTCAGTCCAATGAAGGTGCCATTAAACTCAAACACACACGGCTGATTGCCCGCAGTAAAATAACGTTGCTCATCAAACACCCCGTAATTAGGTAGCGCCTGTTTGCGGTAACATGCCAACATAACGCCTTGATGTAAGACCGCTGCGCTATTGTAAAGCTTATTGCCATCAAGTTCCGGAAAACCTATTACCAGTGCAATACCGTCGACCCGGTCAACAAGCTGATAAACGGCGTTATTGGCAGCGGCAATGAAATCAGCGCGCAATAGCAAGTCTTCTGCGGGATAGCCGGTAATGGTAAGTTCAGGAAAGACGATAATATCCGCATTTAACTGATCACGCGCATGAACAGCTGCTTCGATGATGTTATTAATGTTGGCGGTTATATTACCGACCAGAAAATTGATTTGTGCGAGTGCGATTTTTAATGGCATAAGGAAAAGGCTCAGGGAACAGTCGAAAATTAGCTTGGAAGCTGTCTCGCACACATTATACGTATTTTGCAAACGTGTGTTGATCATCATGGAAAAAGCTGTTTTGATAACTCAACACATAGCGCAATGCCCTGTCGATTTTATCAAGTACAATTTTTGTCAATGTTTTGTAAAGCTTTATGTTAGTATAGCGTTTTTATTTTTGATGCAGAGAAGCAACTATGACTGGCCTTAATGATGACTCAGCGCAGTATTTAATCAGCACAGTTTCGAAAAGATCGGGCGTTAAATCCGATCTTGTCAGGGCTTGGGAACGCCGCTATCAGGCTGTAACACCGACACGCACAGCCGGTGGGCACCGGGTATACTCCGATCAGGACATCGCCCGTTTAAAATTACTCAACCAGGCAACCAGCAATGGCCACAGCATCAGTCAAATTGCCCAATTCTCCCTTGATGATCTAAAAAATCTGTTGAAAAATGAACCCGGTACAATCACACAGGCGTTGACTAGTGTTACGCCTTCAACTCGTGACAGGGTTCATCTTGCAGAGGATTATATCGAAAAATGTTATGCAACAGTTTTAGCCTTCGATGCTAAAACGCTGGAGTCGCATTTTGAAAATGCAATTGTAGAACTGGGGTCTGAAGCATTTATTGAACACTTGTTGACGCCTTTGCTAACCAGGATTGGCGATCGCTGGAAAACAGGCGAGCTGAGGCCGGTACATGAACACATGACTTCATCGGTTATTCGTTCCCTGACTTATATTTTACGAACCAATAATCCGTGTTCAGCCGATGCACCCAGGATGATTGTTAGTACACCGATTGGGCAATTGCATGAATTAGGTGCTTTACTCGCCGCTATCATGGCAGAACTCAAAGGCTGGCAGGTAACTTATCTGGGCGCGAATCTGCCTGCTGAAGAAATTGCTGCCGGGGTGAAATATACTAATGCGCGCGCGTTGACTATTAGCCTCAG
>JBBQCU010000051.1:0-12225 GCA_038319065.1 Methylococcales bacterium | reverse complement strand
TCGCGACTCCGAGCGATTGTTTGCAAAATATCTTGTAACTCAATATTCAGTTTCAGTGGGGATAAAGGCCGCGCCATCTGTTCTAATGTTTTCAATTTAAAACAGTATATTATCTAACATATTTCAAGTTGTTTGTACTAGTCAAAATGTATCTTAATGCTGCATGTTACCAAGCAAGGGAAATCTTCTAATCCCACCGAGATAAGCACATTTTCAGGATTTCAGTTTTATCATTTTAATTTATTGATGTAGGAGCTTCAATGTCTCACCCTTGGCACGATGTTACACCAGGCGAATGTTTGCCGGCACAATTCACGGCGGTAGTTGAGATACCCGCCGGTTCAAAAGTCAAGTATGAAATGGATAAGGATACAAAATGCTGGAAGGCAAAATTGTGGAAGTAGATGAGTTTCAATCAGTATCCGCGGCGCTTCCAATTATCGAGCAAGCTTTAGATCGTTATCGCTACTTACGGCAGCGAGGTTTCGCTTAAGCCAAATGGCTTTGTTCTGAGGGACGTGGCTTCTGCAACATGATTGACGGACTTGCTCATGGCGTGAAAGAGACAGATGAAGGATTCCAGTGAATGGTTTGTCAACCTTGAAAAGCAGTCACTCGAAGACCGCCATTGATCGACAGCAGGGGGGTCGATAGCCTCCCCTGCTGTCGTGTCACTACAAGATGCTGGTTGCTGTCTGTACGCTTTATTACTTGTGTTAACTGATCTTGTCACAGGTACCGGCAAAGTATTTTCCCTAGCATTGCAGGTTATCTTCAAACGCACACACCCCGAATTCACCATTATCGCCCCGTTTCAGGATGTTAAGCCAGCCGCCCACCGGCTTTGACACAATGCTTGGAAACTGGGTTAGCTATGCTGACAGACGTCAGCGATCTAAACAGTGGGCTCTGTTCTGTCGACCCCGAACAGCACATAGCCATAATAGCAATTGCTAGAGAAAGTCTGAACCGTGAATAAGCTTTGGACACCCCTGATAGCTCCTGTGAGGAAGGTGCAAAGCGCGGCCGGGCATCTTCATCACTCAAAAACAATACTGCCTGGTTCGATCATTGTGCCATCCTGACCTTCATTAACATACAGTATTAATTCAGGCTGGCGGAGATCAGAAATAAAGTAGCGAATCCCGTGAGTAGACCAACCGTATTCGCCACAGGGAGGGTCTGGCGCTTGGTCCTTGGGCGCCCATTCAAAGTCCTTGAGGCGTTCTCCCTCGGGTCTGATGTCGTAGAAAGCGATAGTTCGTGGCGCAGGACGTATATTTACGGGCTTGAACTGACAGTCTGCCACATCGGGCACATAGTGACGGCTTTTCAATTCTGGAAGGACCGCATCAATTGAAGCGCCTGGCGGTTTACGGAAGATCTGAAGAACAGTTGCAACACGATCGTCATCATGCCAGAGGGCAAAACCTGGCAAAGCGGACTCCCAGTCTACATGCCAGTTTCCGGTGGCGAGCTTGCAATTCTCTGCCCAGAAGACAATACCGCCGCCCCTTAGCCACTGCCACTCGCAGCCGTATTTATCAGTACTATGGGTTGGCATGGCTGGCCGCACTTCTGCCCTAGCCTGGATTGGGGAGCCTGTTATCCAGAGCAAAGAAAAAAGGATTAGGTTTTTCAACTTCATGGGGAGCCCTCTAAGGTCTCTTGTTGTGCTTCAGATCGAGGATATCGAAGTTTGAGTCATTGTTGAGAACCCAAGCACCGTAATTGTCACTCATCTCGTCAAACACTGACTGCAATTATAAATTTGCTGGAAATGGGTATCTTCAACGCAAGCGCGCGAAAAGACTCGTTCTTGTTCGTTCCCATCGTAGCCACCATGAGTATCCAGCCAGCCTCGCCCAAAAACAGTCTGTGCTGGAGTTACCGTGGACCTTCGGTAGACTTGGCCCTGGCCCTGGTAGCGGTCTCTTTAAATCAGCGTGCAAAAGTTTCCATTTTCCGCATCAGTTTTTACCAGTTTTAATACTGATAAATATTAAAAATAATATGATAATAATTTTACAGGGTAAATCATAACGCCGTTTGCCACGTTTACATGCCTAATTGACCAATGAATTGCATCAAAAATGGAAACAATTCATATATTCCTAGTGTTCTAGTCAGGAGTAGAGGTTTTCTCAATAGTTGGATCGCAGTTTGAATAAATCTATGCAACTTCATGCGAGGACTCATTCATGAACGACCTTAATTAACAAAGATATTTTAACCGGATTGCTCTGCGATGATTACACGACCGTTCCAAATATAGAGCCCACGGCTGCGGTCAGCCCCATAGCCAGCGCGCCCCAGAAGGTGACGCGAAAAGCCCCTTTAATAATGCCTGATCCCCCGGTATAGGCGGCCAACATACCCAGCAGTGTAAGAAATAGCAATGATGAAAAGGACACCAGGACGATTAAATCGGCAACAGGGGCAAACATAACCATCAATAAAGGCAAAACAGCCCCCACGGCAAAGGTCGCCGCGGAAGTCAGCGCCGCCTGAATAGGCCTTGCAGTCACTGTTGCCGAGATACCCAGTTCGTCCCGGGCATGTGCGCCCAAAGCATCATGCTTCATCAATTGCTCGGCGACCTGCTCGGCCAGTAAAGGCTCGAGTCCGCGCGACACATAGATAGACGCTAATTCATTTTTCTCATGCTGTTCATTTTCATTCAGTTCTTTGTGCTCGCGCTTTAAATCAGCCTGTTCGGTATCGGCTTGCGAACTGACTGATACGTATTCACCCGCTGCCATCGACATTGCCCCGGCAACCAAACCGGCAACACCGGCTAATACTATATCGTTATGTGTCGCCTGTGAGGCGGCAATACCCAAGATCAAACTGGCTGTCGACACAATGCCGTCGTTTGCACCTAAAACAGCAGCGCGTAGCCAACCGATGCGATGAGACCGGTGCATTTCGGGGTTAGGTGATAACTTTGAGGTACCCTTTTTTAAAAAATCTGAAAGTGATTTGGGCGGAACGGCTGCTCTTAAGGCATTTAAGACCGCAAAAACATCAATAATTTCCTGGGTTATAGCTCCCGCTACCGGCGTCAAATAACCCAATCCGGCAAACACCATCCCTATCAAACTCAGCGCCATGCCCCCTACCGCGCTCTGCAGGGCAATTTTACGCATCCGCTCACCGATATGAAACAGCTCATCGACTTTTAACAAGGAACTGTCCATGATCACCGCATCCGCCGATTCGCCGGTAATGTCGCTATTCTGACCAAAGGCTATACCGATCGTCGCCGCGGTGAGAGAAGGTGCATCGTTTATACCATCACCCAGAAAGATGGTTTTTGCCGCTTTGGTTTCATTGCGGACTAATTCCAGTTTCTGTTCAGGGCTTTGGCTAAAATAAACAAGTTCAATGCCAACTTGCTCCGCCAAATAACGAACTTCGGACTCCCTGTCGCCAGATACCAGCATGACCCGATCAAAGAGGTGGTTAGGCCGCAAATGATTGATAAAGGATGAGCTATCGGTACGCACCTCATCCCGGAATTGCAGGGTCGCCGCGTAAACATCGTCAATCAATACTACACATTCCAGTCCACCAGTGATAGGCGGCAACACCTCAGTAACGTCCGGATGCTGCTCAACAAATTTTTTGCGACTGGTAATCTGAAGCTGTTTTCCCGCGACAGTGCCTTTAAGTCCGTCACCCGGTAACTCGGTGATATTGGTCACGCTTAATAAGGATAACCCCGATTTTTCACCTGCTTTAAGGATGGCACTGGATAGCGGATGTTTGGAATAACGCTCCAGACTGGCAATTAAGGTTAATACGTCCTGCTCGTTATGTCCCTCACCGGGAATCAATGCCGTCAGCGAGGGGCGTCCATAAGTCAGGGTGCCTGTTTTATCAAAAATGGCTGTCCGACATTGACCGATGGTTTCCAGAATGGCCGGATTTTTGATGATGATTTCTCGCCGCGCTGCCAGCGAAATTGAGCTGATAATGGTGACGGGGATACCTATCAGCAATGGGCAAGGCGTGGCAACGACCAGTACGGCAAGGAAACGAACCACATCGCCACTGATCGCCCAGGCTGTCAGGGCAATAATTACGGCTAACGGCGTGTACAGTGCGCCCAGTTGATCGCCTAGCCGTCTGATGTTGGGGCGATATTGCTCGGAAGAGCGCATGACTCCCATTATTTTGGCATAACGGGAATCAACAGACAGTTTATCTGCACGAAAAGTTAAGGCCGAATCACCATTAATGGCACCGGACATAACCAGCGAACCCATGGTTTTCGACATCATATAAGGCTCGCCAGTCAAATAGGACTCATCCATAGTGCCCGAGCCTTCCAGCACAGTGCCGTCAACGGGACAGATTTCATGAGGCAATATCAATAAGGTATCGCCGATATTAACCTGTTCAGTAGTAATATCAGTTAGCTCATCACCCAATTTTCTATGAGCGACTGACGGCATACGCTTGGCCAACGCCTCAAGCACTGAAGAGGCTTTGCGCACGGCATAATGTTCCAGTGCGGCGCCGCCGGAAAGCATTAATACCACTAAACTTCCCGCCAGATATTCATTCAGCAAAACGGCTGTCACAATGGACAGGCCTGCAAGTAAATCGGCGCCAAATTCGGCATGAAATAATTTCACGACAAGTTGATAAACCAGCGGAATACCGCCCAACGCTAATACGGCAATGAGGGGCAGTTGCACCAGTTCAATGGAGAAAGTCTGTTGGCCTTTATAGATTGCGGCAACCGCCGAGGTTAATGCTTCATTCAAGGATAGCGTATAGACTTCCTGCCCGACATTAAGAACATACCGGAGTACCAGATATACACCAATGCCGAGCAGACTCAAAGCAGCAATGATGGTTTCGGATTTTGAGCTTGTGGTGATTGATTGCTGTGTTTTAGTCATGGTTTTAAGATACGGTTCAAGGTGCAAGACATTATTACCCTTGCGACAAATGCCAAGCGGCTAAAGCCGCCCCTACAATTCTTAATATCTGTGATGTTCAGGGTGCAAACTTCTTTAAGACTGCGTTATATGTCTTGAATCTGCCATTATTTTTATACCCACTCGCCATTGTTCTTGTTAGTTTTTCACGATGCCTATAATTTTCAATGGCTACATCACATCGACTGGAACTAATAGTCCTGTTTTGAGATCACGAAAAACAGCTCAATCCCAAGAACTAGTCTTCATCCTCGCCTCCACCTTCTCCCTCTCCCTCTCCCTCGCCTTTTCCGTCCCCGCCATGGATGTTATGTTCACTAGCACTACGGTGACACGCAACGCAATTGTCGAAATTGCGGATGCCTTCCTCGATGTGCTCGCGGCGAATGCTTTCGGGCGAGTGTTCGTGGCAACCGTAGCAAGTGTAACGACTGTAGTCGTTGCGCACATGACAAGTCACACAGCGCGTATTGTGATCGCCGTCTAATGAAAAATACTTGGTGTGATTGAAGGTCGTCGGCACCCACTTTTCCTGGGTGTGGCACTGAGCGCAATTCCCGGTAATCTGCTGGTGCAGCGAGTCTGTGGGCGGCTTATGGCAATTCTGGCATTGCACACTCGTTGCTTTTTGCAGCAAGGCATGATTGAAACGACCCTGCTGCATAAAGCGTATCACCCCAGCATGATCGGTGTGGCAGGCTACGCAGTCCTGACTAAGCAACTGCTGGTGAAAGGGGGGTGAAGTGAGTGGCTTTGCGATGGGTTGTCCTGTCGTTAGCAAACGACCGATATCGGCTGGTTTATGGCAGGTAATGCAGCGCTCGGGGGTGACCCCGCTGAAGGGTGCGTGGCAGGCAAAGCAATCGGTGTCCAATTGCTTATGGCCGGGAATCAGTTTGCCCGGTGCAATCATCAGCTGCGGGTAGATAAAAACCAAAACCGTAATCACGATCAGGTTGACGGCAAGAACTGTCTTTAGGATGTTGTTCATACCCAACCCCAGAACAGGAATATGCTAATGATATGACCCAGTGCCAGTATTACAAAAACAATGAAAATCGGGATATGCACTTTTCGCCACTTGGTCATCGCATCAAGTGTCACTGCATCCCAGAATAAGGCTTGTTCCACCTCAAACTTGGAGAAACCACGAATCTGTAAGTCTTCGCGCTCACCTTGGACATGACGGCGAGATTGGCCCAGCAGCAGTTTGCCAACCAGGCCGCTAACCACATTCACGCTCATGGACACTGTGGCTAGCCAAGGCAGGATGGCATTGAAATGGATGCCGGCATGGATCAGCACCAACAACGAACCGAGCCAGGCGCTGAATTCATGAAAAGTCAGCAGTGATTTCGGATTTCCCGCCGCGATGACTTTACGTTTGCGAAGGGAATAAATTAACGAAATAATGATCAGGACTGTGCCGGGAATGCCCAGATAGCGGCCGACCCATACCAGATTCAATCGATGCAGAAGATAGTCCCCAGCCAGGGTGGCAGCCGCCAGCAGACCGAGCAGCAGACAGAAGGGAAGGATATGTTGGCGCCATAGCGAAGTCGTCATTTAAGCCTCCAGCGTTATGCTAGTCTTGGGTGAGCAGACACAGAGCAGGCAGGTGCCGGGCTCCGGATCGTAATCCGGTGGCTGGCTATAGGCTACCTCGCCTGACAGGATCTTCGTCTGGCAGCTGCCGCAGCCACCCGCGCGGCAGCCCGAATTAACGCTGATACCCTGTGATTCTGCCAATTCGAGCAAGCTGCCGGCAAACGGCGGCCATTGCAGCTGCTTGCCTGACTGGGCAAAATTCACAAAGATAGCGTTAGCCACCGCCTCCTTCTGCGCATCGGTAACTAAGTCCCTAGCGCTACGGCGTTTGATCGATGCCGGCCAGAAAGCCTCAAAATGGATATGCGTATCCGGCACCTCCCAATCCTCCAGTGCCGGAACGAGGCTTTCCAGCATCGGGGTGGGGCCGCAAATGTAGAAGTGATAATGTTTGTCTGGTAATTGGGTACGCAACAGGTTTATATCGATTCGGCCCTGATGGTGGTAATCGTGCCCGGCCACATCGTCCGGCTGAGGAGCGCTAAAGCACACCCGCAAATTAAAATTCGTATGTGACAATGCCAGCGCTTCAAGATGCAACTTCATCATCCCTTCACGGCCATTACGCACGCCATAGAATAGCCAGACTTCGCGTTCGGGCTGGTTAGCCAGGCACCAGTTCAGCATACTGAGCATAGGCGTGATGCCTATGCCACCGCCGATCAGCACCAAGGGGTCATCACTGCGGTCAATATGAAAATGTCCGGAAGGCGCTCGCACCTGCAAGAGGCTGCCGACTGAGACGTGGTCGTGAAAGTAATGGGATGAACGTCCCGGAGAAAAATCACTTCCGGCAGGCGCCGATACCCGCTTGATCGACACCCGGTAGCAATCTGGGCGAGGTGCATCCGACAAGGAATAACAACGAATGACCTGTTCGGTGCCACCCGTCGCTGCCGGCAAGTCGAGGCGGAAAGTTAAAAACTGTCCGGGCAGAAAAGGCGGCAGGGGATTTCCGTCTTCCGGCACAAGGAAAAACGAGCAAATGGACGAACAAGCATCTTCCATTACCTTGCGGTCGACCCTGAACTTCCGGAAGTCCAACCGGGCAGCAACAGTAATATCTTCCGAGTCTCGCGACTTGTCCCGGCCCACAGTTAAGTTCAAATCCTCCCCGCGGTTTGGCAAGGCTTGATAATCCATCCAGTGACGCCAATAGACGATGCCCAGATAGATCGCCAGTTGCAATAGGATTCCGGATACAATCCAGAACAGCAAAGAAAGTGAGGTCATGTTGCTATGCTACCAATGTGCCGGATCTTACTGTCCCCGTGATATTTGTGACGATTAGAATACACCTTAGCTGGCTAAACCTTTGGTTCCTTAGACTTATCGTATGAAGCAAGTTTGCACCCTCATACTTAAATAAACTTAAACGCATCGTTAGTAATTTCCGACGCGTAAGTCATTCATTACTCAATAATAAATACACTTAGAACTCAAGGGTGGAGTTATGTTTTTTGCTCAATTGAAATTGTATAGGAAAAATAGCAAAAGGTTTGTGCGCCAACGCACATTAACTAAAGGTTAAGGACGTGGATTTTTCGCTCCGCTTATGTGTTTTGGACGGGGTGTTAATGCGGGATAAATTGGACTTCGATAAAGTTCGTTTTTTTGATATACGATGTCGCAGGATAGGAAATCGATACCTTTTCCAGGTTGGTTAACTGGGTATAGCCTGTTAAATCAACAGTTCTTACCACCCGCGCGGCTATCGTAAACGGAACCACATCAGGTATCGGATTATTCGGATGATAAGCCACCACATTGTATGTTAACGGCGCCGTTGTACTGTATTTGGCGGATATGCCAAAAAGTTTTAATGTTTTAAGATCGAAGGTTCTACCTGGTACAGTAAAATCCACGCCAATACCGTTCGCGACCGTCAGTCTCTCACTAGCGTTAGCCCATACATCCCAAGGATTTGGTCCGCCAAACAATTGATGCCCCACTGCCTCGGCCTCAAGACCGGTGGGATCGATGGCGAGGCAGGTAGGGTAGCCAGACACGGGCACTGTAGCGAAAGTCGCCAAGTCAGCCCACGCAACTGAAATACCGGATAATAGCCCGGCAGTCAACAAAAGCGCTGTATAGATAAATTTCATATGTGTCTTCCTTTCAAGTCAATGGTTAAAATTACCCCTTCTCAAAAAAAGGATAATCTCCAGGGTTGTTATACCGGATAAAGCTGAATTAAACCTTAAAAACAAAACAGCCAGATAGGGTGGAATACTTTTTATACAAGTAATTGACACGGCGGTTAAAAACACCAAGTCCAAAAAATTCATTTGCTGTGTGCTGTGTATAGCAAGTCGATGTGAATTGCAAAGGATTAATTTAAGCTCATTACTGCAGTTCAACTTTGCTTACTATGGCTTCCACACAAAATCCTCCCAACTCCTTTGATCTGCCCAAGACAAGTTGACCGCCATACTGTTCGGCGATGGACTGTGCGATCGATAAACCTAGCCCATGACCACTGACAGCTTCATCCAGCCGAGTGCCGCGTTGAGTGAGTGTGGCAAAATCAGCATCAGAAACGCCAGGCCCATCATCTTCAACAATCAAGCGAATAGCCTGTTTGATGTCAAAATGTAGATTTACCCTGGATTTAGCCCATTTACAGGCGTTATCAAGCAGGTTCCCGGCCAGTTCCAGCATGTCTTCTCTATCGATCAATAATGTGGTTGTCTCTGGTGCAACAAAGCCGATGGTGAGATTTTTATCCCGATACATGCTTTGCAGGACTTTGATTAAAGTGGGTATTTCTTGTTGTATGTCGAACATTATAAATGTTGGGCCGGAGCCCGCCATACGTGCCCGCTTCAGAACGCGCTCCATCATGTTTTGCATGTTTGTCGTTTGAGTGTTCAGGATGTGACAAATTTCCGGCTGTGACTTTAAGGCGTTTTCGCGTGGGAGTTGTTGCAAAATGGTTAAGGGTGTTTTTAAGGCATGGGCGAGATCGCCAAGGGCATTACGCGAGCGCTGTAACCGTTGCTCCAATACTTTCAACAACCAATTGACTTCATGCACTAATGCGGCAACTTCTTGGGGCACATCAGTGTCTAGCTGATTTATTTTCCCATGTTCCAATGCTCTGATCTGCTGTGATATGCGTGCCAGACGTTGAAACCCGCTACGTAAAATAAAGACTTGTACGACAATCAACAGCAACAATAAAACCAGCGCTATAATCGCATATCCATACTGAAATGAAGCAATCCTGGAAAGAGTGGATGACCGGTCTTCCGCCACTGCAATAGTAATATTACGATCAAATTTGTCATATCCATACACCATAATAACCAAAGGTTGGAGCTTTGGGCCTGTGATATAAAATTTGTGCTTTTCTCCGGGTGACAAAACCTGGATTTCAAAGTCCTGATTCAAAAGCGAGCGGGAACGTATTACCTGCCCATCGCTGACGATCTGATAATAGTCGCCTGAAAATGTCTCAAGATAGATAGGTTCAATTCGATTAATATCCAGCGTGATGTTGTTGGAATTATCGATAGAAACTGCGGCAAGAATGCTCAACGCATCATGTTCGAGATGTTCTGCAACAGATTCTTCCGCCAGAAAGCGAATTGAACTGCTGGTCAGCCACCATAAAATGATAAAGACACTGACAAGGCTGATAAACAGACCAACACCCAAACGCAGTTGCAGTGATTTCATTCAGACGGTTCCTTGAATACATAGCCTTGGCCTCTGCGGGTTTCGATACGCTGTTTGCCCAGTTTCTGGCGTAAATGATTAATGTAAACCTCAATGACATTGCTGTCTTTGTCCGAGTTAAAATCGTAGACGTGCCCCATTAATGTGGATTTGCTCAAAACCTGACCTGGGTGCAAGAGAAAGCAGCGTAATAATTTGAATTCATAACCGGTGAGTTCGTGAACTTCACCTGTTTCTGTGATGACTTGTTGACGATCTTCATCCAGTTTTAAACCGCCAACCTGTAATTTGCCGCCAGAATGTTGATGGACACGGTGGAGCAAAGCGTTAATGCGCGCTAGTAATTCTTCTGTGTGAAAGGGTTTGCCCAGATAATCATCTGCTCCCGCTTTAAAACCATCTACTTTTTCATACCATGCATCACGCGCTGTCAGTACCAGAACCGGCATTGTATTTTTTTTGGCACGCCAGTTTTTTAATACTTCCATACCACTACGTTGTGGCAAACCCAAATCCAGTATTGCCAACTCATAAATACCTTCATTACCCAAATATTCACCCTCGATACCATCATGGGCAACATCAACTGCAAATCCGGCTTTTTCCAGACTATTTTTTAGGATGCGTGCCAAATCATTTTCATCCTCAATTAATAACAAACGCATGGCTATTTGCCCTTTTTATGGATGATAGTTGATCGGTTTGAGTGTTAATTGGGTAAAAAGCCCCAAAATGTCACGTGCGGATAAATCAATAGGACAGGTATTAATGGCGAGATCGTAAGTTTCTGTTCATGTACCGGCTGAACCAACACGGGTAACACTATTATCAACAAGCAGAAGCACAGCTCGACAAAATGTCAGAACAAAGTTTGCTCGGTTTCCCGGCTCAAACTGGTTTGTCATCGTGTAGATCGGTCTTTGTTTCAGCCAATGCTTCCATGGCAGCATTAATATCCATAATTGTCGCTTCACTGTCGTTTACAGTTTTTTGCAATTCATCGGTGATAAATTGCTGCTGCATCAGTTGCCGCATTTCTTCAGCATGGAACTCCTGTTTGATTTCGTCCTTGACAGAGGCAATCATGCTGCGGGATTTTCCCAGCCAAAAACCGGCGAGTCTCGCTATTTTAGGCAGTCTTTCCGGACCGATTACCAACAGCGCAACCAGTCCTACCATCACCAATTCCGAAAATCCGACATCGAACATGCGGTAAACTCAAGCCTTGTCTTTTTCTTTGTTGACGACTTCGCCTTCCAGCACTTCACCGTCAATATTGGCGTTTGTTTTAGTTGCTTCCTCGCCTTCCTTGACGGCGTTGCGAAAATCTTTGATGGCATCGCCAAGATCTGCGCCGACATTTTTCAGCCGCTTGGTACCAAACACTAATACCACTATTGCCAATAACACTAACAGATGGGGAATACTAAAGCCCATTTTTCACTCCTCATTTTATTTAGAACGGATTGATTGCGTCTCGCCTTTTCCTGCAAACTCGACAAACCAAAGCGCCGCTTTAATTCCTTGACGGCATTGTGGCTAAAAACAGTGATCGAATAGCGGGGCTATCCAACTGCTTCAGAGACCGGCAGTTTCGTAAACCACCTTATCATTGTCGTCATTTTCGGTTGCGATCATTATTTTGTTTAAGCTGATTCTTATTACCACTGATCAGATGTTAAATGCTGATTTTGTATAATAAAAAATCATTCTGGGCAGACTTGCTATTTTTCCGTCTGGTGTTCATGCGTCCATTAATTTACTTCATAATTCTTATCTCGACCTTAAGTCCTCACATCAGCGAATTAACAGATGTCATCCTTACAATTGACAGCTTAAGGCATTTTGCTTCCTGCTTCGATTATCTGGCCGAAGCTGACACCCCCGTCACCAGAAGGAATCCCTTCGTGAAGGTAAACCTCAAAGCCTAGTTTTTCAAGTGCAGACAGCGCTTGTTCGGACAATAGCCGGTTTTGGAAAACAC
>JBBQCU010000050.1:0-12264 GCA_038319065.1 Methylococcales bacterium | reverse complement strand
GTTCGAACCCCTGTTACCGCCGTGAAAGGGCAGTGTCCTAGGCCGCTAGACGATGGGGACTAAACATTTTAGTCAACTTTATTCTTGGTGGAGCCAAGCGGAATCGAACCGCTGACCTCAACACTGCCAGTGTTGCGCTCTACCAATTGAGCTATGGCCCCAAGCAAAGAACGGGCATTCTACAGTAAAAATCCGTCATGTCCAACTCTAATTTAAAGTTCTTATGTAATTTATGGCTTTTTCTATTCTAGCCAAAGTCTTTTCTTGTCCCAGTAATGACAATGTAATATCAATAGCCGGTGAGACTGCCGAACCACAAACAGCAATGCGTAAGGGCTGCGCCACTTTACCCAGATTAAGGCCCATGGTTTCGGCAAGATTCACGACAATTTGATGCACTGTTTCACCATTCCAATCCGTCACCACCACCAACTCATCGTGTAAATGCGCTAAAACATGATCAGAGCCCGGAGTGAAGTTCTTTTTAACTGCTTTTTCATCATAGGAGTCAAACTCTTTATAAAAGTAAACACTGGCGGCCGCCATTTCGACCAGGGTTTTGCTGCGTTCTCTTTGCGCTTTTACTACGTCGATCAACTCAGGCCCGTCTGCTGGATCAATGCCTAACTGCCCGATATGCCAACTTAAATGACGTGCAACATGAGCAGGATCGCTATTCATAATATATTGATGATTTAACCATAACAGTTTTTCCATGTTAAAAGTCGATGCTGAAACATTAACATCCTCCAATTCGAAATACTCAACCATCTCGTCTATAGAGAAGATTTCCTGATCGCCATGAGACCAGCCCAAACGCACCAGATAATTCAGTAATGCTTCCGGCAAATAGCCCTCATCACGAAACTGCATTACGCTTACCGCACCGTGACGTTTTGATAGACGTGCGCCGTCAGGCCCCAGAATCATAGGCAAATGCGCATATTTAGGAACCTCGGCACCCAGGGCTTTGAGAATATTCATCTGCCTGGGGGTGTTATTAACATGATCATCACCCCGGATAACATGCGTAACTTTCATATCCATATCATCAACAACAACGGTTAAATTGTAGGTTGGGGTGCCATCTGCCCGGGCGATAATCAAATCATCCAGCTCTTTATTGGCAACCAAGATGTCACCTTTAACCAAATCCGGGATAGTGACTATGCCGTCAACCGGATTTTTAAAGCGTATGACCGGCTCCCTTTCTTGGTGCAACTCGGCAGAGTCCCTGCATTTACCGTTATAGCGCGGCTTTTCTTTATTGGCCATTTGCTCAGTGCGCAATTGCTCCAATTCCTCTTTGCTGCAGTAGCAATAATAGGCATCACCCTGAGCCAATAACTGCTGGATAATTTCTTTATAGCGATCAAAATGATGGGTTTGATAAAAAGGCCCTGCATCATAGTCCAGGCCCAACCACGTCATTCCTTCGAGAATGGCATTAACCGATTCCTGGGTTGAGCGCTCCAGATCGGTATCTTCAATCCGTAAAATAAATTTTCCGCCATGTTTACGTGCATAAAGCCATGAAAACAAGGCTGTTCGTGCGCCGCCGACATGTAAATAACCCGTTGGACTCGGTGCAAACCGTGTTGTTATAATCATAGTGATATTATTTCGTTAGTAAAATTCTTTTAGCGTACTCTGTCGGGATTTGTTTAGCGGCACTTAAACGCATGGCTTGATAGCTAAATGCAACACTACCCTTGGCAACGTCATTTTTTCCCAAAATAGCCATCGAGGCACTATTTCCCTGGGCCGCGGCTTTTTCGTACCACTTGGTAGCCATTTTAACATCATTTTTTACCCCCAGTCCCCGGTCATACATAGCGGCGACTATTACCTCGGCTTCAATATGTCCTTGATTTGCGGCTTTTAACATCCATTCAGCCGCTTTTTGCTCATCTTTGTCAACACCACTACCCAATAGATACATAGCTCCAAGCCTGGCTTGCGCCTTGGCATCGCCTTGCCCGGCAGATTGCTCAATAGCCGCCAGTGCCGATGGTTCTTCCGCTTGTGCGGCCGCACAAAGCGATATAAGGCAAGAAAAAACAAATAATCTTAATAGTTTAAACATTAAAGTAACTCCATAAATTTTTAATAATTAAAATGCTTCATTGATTTCATCCAAGCTGAAATATTCAGCTTTAATCGACGGTTTTTTACAAGTTTTCGTATTTTTTAACTGCATCTTACATCTACGTCTGTATTAACTGTCAGTGTTATTTATTTTAATTGAATAGAATTAAAGAATATATTGGATGCTATCCAACCTAGATAAAAACAAACTCATCATTCTATATAAGCGTTAAAGATAACACGCTATTTCAATTAAACTGGGACAATGCTAGAATCGGGTTTGATTAATTGATACCGCAATGCATTTGCCTTATCTTGATCGGTTTATCAATAACAATAAGGGGATTTAACAATGCAAAAAATACTAATAACCGTAGCATCCATTGCAGCCCTGCTTTTATCAGGCTGCGCCACTCAACCTACAAGTACTTTTGAAACCTTCCAAGCCCAGGACTTGAATGGTTTACTTTCCTCCGGTCAATATATTCAAAAAGCAGATAATTTCTTCGTTATTAATGACTCCTCAGGGTCAATGAGAGAAGAATATTTAGGCGTTGGCTACCCTGCTCAGCCTGATCCTACAAAATTTTCAATTGAAAAAGAAATCCTGAATAGAATCAACCAAACTATTCCTGACCTTAAGTTAACCTCAAGTATCCGCAGTTTCGGCTTTGGCAAGTGCTTGTCAGGGGGATTTACCCAGCTTAATCTGGCTCCGACCAGCTACTCAAAATCAACTTTCGGCAGCGGCATAGATACGCTGACTTGTGCCAGTGGCGGTTCACCCATCGGTAGCGGGATTGATGAAACAAACAAAGATTTATCCGCAACAGCGGGTAACATTGCTGTTTTAATACTCAGCGACGGTCATGATCTGGACTCTGACGGTGTTAAAGAGATGCAATCCTTGAAACAAGTGTTTGGCGACAGATTATGCGTGTATTCTGTTTGGGTCGGTAACCCGGAAGAAAGAACCGGGATAACCGTCTTGAATCAACTCTCTAATATTGCCGGTTGTGGCTATGGCGTAATGGCTGACAGTATTTCAACCCCTGAAAACATGGCGAATTTTGTAAAAAGCATTTTCTTGAAAGCCGGCGCTACGGACTGCTCTACTCTTGATGGAGATAAAGATGGCGTTAACGATTGTAATGATTTGTGTCCTGACACCTTACCCGGCGTTCCAGTTAGCATAAAAGGCTGCTGGATTGTTGATGTAAAATTTGACTTCGATAAATACAATATTAAATCGAAATACTTTGGAAACCTTGATAATGCTGCTCAAAAAATCAAAGATCATCCTGAGAAACAAATTGAAGTACAAGGTCACACAGATAATGTCGGCTCATTCAAGTATAACCAGCTCTTGTCCGAGCGCCGTGCAAATGCAGTCAAAAAATACCTGATCGAAAGAAGCGGAAGAACTGATATTACTTCTCGTGGATTTAGCTTCAGCCGACCCATTGACACTAATGAAACTGAAGCAGGGCGCGCCAACAATCGTCGCGTACAATTGGAAGTTGAAGGTCAACCTCAACAACCTCTGAACCCTCAATAACATTAGTAAATATTGTCAGACTGGATGCTCTTGAAATCATAAGTGTTTCCATACAAAAAAAAGGGGGGGTTAGTGATAACCCTCCCTTTTTTATTGAAAAAATGATCGATTGATCACTCCCCCAAGAAAACTATTTCGATTACTCGATAAAGTCCAATCCACCCATATAAGCCAGCAATACATCAGGTATCCGAATACGCCCCTGTGAATCCTGATAATTTTCCATGACCGCAATTAACGTTCTGCCCGCCGCCAAACCTGAACCATTCAAGGTATGCACCAACTCAGGTTTTCCGGTTTCCGGATTACGCCAACGCGCCTGTAGGCGCCGCGCTTGAAAATCCTTGAAATTACTGCAAGACGATATTTCCCGGTAAGTCCCCTGCCCCGGCAACCATACTTCAAGATCGTAGGTTTTTGCTGACGAAAAACCGGTATCTCCGGCACATAACAACATTTTACGGTAAGGCAGGTTTAATTTTTTCAGGATGTTTTCTGCATGCTGAGTCAGCTCTTCATGTGCTTTAGGTGAGTCTTCCGGTTTAACAATCTGCACCAGCTCGACCTTTTCAAATTGATGCTGACGGATCATGCCGCGCACATCACGCCCATAAGCGCCCGCCTCACTGCGAAAACACGGGCTATGACAGACAAATTTAAGCGGCAATTCCTTGGAATCAACAATTACATCCCTGACGATATTCGTCACTGGCACCTCCGCAGTCGGAATTAGATATAAAGCCGGATCATCATTCGCTTTAAACAGATCCGCTTCGAATTTTGGCAACTGCCCGGTGCCACGCAAGCTGTCCGTATTAGCTAAAAAAGGCACATAAGTTTCGATATAGCCATGTTCGGCTGTATGCGTATCCAGCATTAACTGAATAATGGCTCTTTGTAATCTTGCCAGTGGGCCATTCAAGACCACAAACCGGCTACAGGCTATTTTTGCACCCAACTCAAAATCAATTCCTTTCAGTTTTGTGCCTAAATCAACATGATCTTTAGGTTCAAAGTCGAAATCAGGCACATCGCCCCAACGGCTAATCTCAAGATTAAATTCTTCATTTTTACAGTCGGGCACGGAGGCATCGAGAATATTGGGAATCCCCTCCATCAACGTTTCCATTTCTGCCTGAATGCCAGCCAATTCAGTTTCCGCCGCTTTAAGTTCGTCGCCCAAATGCTGAACCTGATTCAACAACGGCTGTACATCTTCGCCTTTGGCCTTTGCCTGCCCAATTGCTTTTGAACGGCTGTTACGTTCATTTTGCAGTTCCTGGGTTTTAACCTGTACATCTTTGCGTCTGGCTTCCAGTTCTGCATAAGACTCAGGATTAAAATTGAATGAACGTCTGATTAATTGTTCCTTAACAAAATCAAGATCAGTTCTAAATAAACGGGGGTCTAGCATGACGGTGTTTTACCTCTATAAGTAATGTTTTCAATACAGGAATGATGTATGTTGAATGATAAGTACAGGCATTTGTTTTAAATGCTTATACTTTATAACTTGCGTTATTTGGACATGCCTTGATAGAGACTAATTTTACCGGAGGGGGGTGAACGCTTATCCTATTCGGACTCTCGGCGGGTAGTATCTGCAGACTATAAACCTACACAAAGCATTAGCCGCCATCTCCGATGTTTTCCCATGCATTGCTGCCGGGCTCTTCTAACTCATGCAGTTTTTTAGTGGTTTCTCGCTGTTTGGTACGTAAATCTTCGAGCTCTTGATCGTAGCTTGACTTCATATCTGTTGTTGCTTGCCGTGATTTCACTACCAATACATCAATCCTGGCGCTTTGTTCAATAAGTTCAGTCACCAGCTTTTGCCTGTATTCATCTGCCGTTTTCATGGATTAATCCTTTGGGTCGTTTAGTAATATACCGAGGACGGTCAAGACTTGAGCCTATTGCATTTCCATCTAAAGGCAAATCGGCTTTAAATCTGTTCCAGCCTCGACACCGCAGTTCTAACCAGATCGCTTAATGCAGCCCCATCTTGATGATAATAAGCAATGATCTCACGCCGCATTCTGGGATCCCATGATCTTAAAATGTGCTTTTTTATGCCTTCAGCGGCGATTTCTTTATTGCTCTCAGCGTTAAAAAAATCACCGATATCATTGGCCATTTTGATAAGTCTTTCAATTTTCATTGTATGCCATTAAATAAGATAGTTAGTATGGGTTAAACGTTGCGGATGTGTATAAACAACATGCTGATCACCACGCGCAAAACCGATCAAGGTAAGTCCTGTTTCTTCTGCCAGCCTTATGGCTAAGCCGGTAGGAGCGGAAACGGCTGCAAGTAAGGTAATGCCGACCCACGCAGTTTTTTGTACCATTTCATAACTGGCTCGACTGGTAACGATTACAAAGCCGGAGGATAAGTCTTTGCCGGTGCGCAATAAAAAACCAATCAATTTATCCAGCGCATTATGCCGTCCTACATCTTCCCTGATAGTCAAAATACCCTGTTCAGGGGTTGCCCAGGCAGCGGCATGGACGGCTCCCGTTAATTGGTTTAGTTTCTGGTGCTGATTGATGTTAGTTAAAGCAGAACGCAATTCGGCAGCTGATAAGCTCAAGTCCCCATTAACCGGGTTAGGTTGGCGGATGGCTTGTCTTAAAGTACTCGCACCGCATAGGCCGCAACCGGTTCGGCCTGTCAAATTACGGCCTTTATCTGCCAGGCATTGAAAACGGTGATCCGGGATTTTTAACTGAACTTCAATGCCGTTTGAGCGGTTATAAATTCGCGCTGATAATAATTCTTGCGGATTTTTAATGATCCCTTCAGTAATGCTGAAACCCAGTGCAAATTCTTCAAGATCAGTCGGGGTTGCCAGCATAACGACATGAGGCAAGCCGTTGTAAACCAGAGAAATAGGCACTTCTTCGGCAATATAGTCTTGTTTTCGCTCATGCTGTTCACCACGCCAGCGATCAACTGTGGTTTGTTGATAGCTGGGGCAGCCTAATTCTAATGGCAGAGGTTGCGCGGCAGCGCTTGATAACAGCACTGCGGCGGCAGTGTCGTTAGCCATTATTTATGCCTTGTTCGAGCAAATCCAGTTGTGTTTCGGAAAACGCATGGTACTTTTCTTGCCACTCAGAAGGCTGGCTAACTTTAGTGACCTGCACAGCGGTAACTTTGTATTCCGGACAATTGGTTGCCCAATCAGAGTTATCGGTGGTGATAACATTGGCGCCCGATTCCGGAAAGTGAAAAGTCGTATAAACCACGCCAGGCTGAACACGTTCGCTAATTAAAGCGCGTAATACAGTTTCACCCGAGCGGCTTTTAATGCCGACCCAGTCACCGGTTTTCAAACCCCGGTCTTCAGCGTCATGCGGATGAATCTCCAACCGGTCTTCTGAATGCCAGGCAACATTATCGGTTCGCCGTGTTTGCGCGCCGACATTGTATTGTGACAATATGCGCCCTGTCGTCAGAATCAAAGGAAATTTTGAGGTAATGCGTTCGTGCGTGGCGACATATTCAGTTAGCATAAACAAACCCTTGCCGTTATCACGCATGAAGGTTTGTTCGTGCATAATGGGTGTGCCCACGGATTCTTCATCATAGCAAGGCCATTGAATACTGCCCAGCCGGTCAATTTTTTCATAACTGACACCGGCAAAAGTCGGCGTAAGACTGGCAATTTCAGCCATAATTTCCGATGGATGGCTGTAATTCATTGGATAACCCATCGCATTTGCCAGCATTTGCGTTACTTCCCAGTCCTGATAACCCGCTAATGGCGACATGACCTTTCGCACCGGAGAAATACGCCGTTCCGCATTGGTAAACGTGCCATCTTTTTCTAAGAAAGACGCGCCAGGTAAAAAGACATGAGCGAATTTAGCAGTTTCATTCAAAAATATATCCTGCACAATCACACATTCCATTGCGCGTAAAGCGGAGTGTACGTGCTGAATGTCCGGGTCGGACTGGGCAATATCCTCACCTTCGCAGTACAATCCCATAAAGCTTTTGTCCAATGCCGCGTCAAACATATTGGGAATACGCAAGCCGGGTTCCGAACTTAACTCAGCATGCCAGGCGTCTTCAAACAACTTGTGGGTTTTGTCATCAGAGACATGGCGATAACCTGGAAATTCATGTGGAAACGAACCCATATCGCAAGAACCCTGAACGTTATTCTGTCCGCGTAAAGGGTTTACACCAACCCCGATACGTCCCAGGTTTCCTGTAGCCATCGCCAGATTGGCAATACCGATAACCATTGTGGACCCCTGACTATGCTCGGTTACGCCCAAGCCATAATAAATAGCCGCATTGTTAGCCGTAGCATAGAGCCTGGCCGCCGCTCTCATATCTGTGACGGCAACACCCGTTATGGATTCTGTGGCTTCTGGCGAATTGTGTTCCTGGGCAATAAATGTTTCCCATTTTGCAAATGAGGCAACATCGCAACGCTCATTGACAAAAGCTTCATCCATTAACTTTTCTGTTACGATGACATGGGCCAGGGCATTGATAAAAGCTACATTAGTGCCGGGCCGCAATTTCAAATGATAATCAGCATAGACATGGGGTGAATTTCGAACCAGATCGATTTCTCGCGGATCGACCACAATTAGTTTTGCGCCCTGACGTAACCGCTTTTTCATCAGTGAAGCAAACACCGGGTGCCCATCCGTTGGATTAGCGCCAATAATCAAAATGACATCGGCTTTCATGACTGAGTCAAAATCCTGGGTACCTGATGATTCACCAAAGGTTTGTTTGAGTCCATAACCGGTAGGGGAATGGCAAACCCGTGCACAGGTATCGACATTATTATTGCCAAAGCCGGCACGAATCAGTTTTTGCATGATATAAACTTCTTCGTTGGTACAACGGGAAGAGGTAATTCCGCCAATAGAATCCTTCCCGTATTTTTGCTGGATCCGTTTTAATTCGGAGGCTGCATGATTAATTGCCTCTTCCCAGCTGACTTCCTGCCATGCGTCTTTAATGCTGGCACGAATCATCGGTTTGGTCATACGATCTTTATGTGTGGCATAACCAAATGCAAAGCGGCCTTTTACACAAGAATGACCATGATTGGCTTTGCCGTCTTTGTGGGGTACCATGCGAATGACTTGTTCGCCTCTCATTTCAGCTCTGAATGAACAACCGACACCGCAATAGGCACAAGTCGTTACAATCGCATGTTCCGGTTGACCATGGTCGATCACCGATTTTTCCATTAAGGTGGCTGTCGGGCAGGCCTGTATACATGCCCCACAGGAGACGCATTCGGAATCCATGAAAGCTTGATTTTGACTCGGCGACACTTTGGAATCAAAACCACGCCCATCAATGGTTAAAGCAAAGGTTCCCTGGGTTTCCTCGCAGGCTCTAACGCAACGAGAGCAGACAATACATTTGCTGGGATCGAAGCTAAAGTAAGGATTGCTTTCATCTTTGGCCGCATTCAAGTGCGTTTCAACCGGATTGTAACGGACTTCACGCAGACCCACTGCGCCCGCCATATCTTGCAGCTCGCAATCGCCGTTAGCTGAACAGGTTAAGCAATCCAGCGGGTGATCGGAAATATACAGTTCCATAACACCGCGGCGTACATCAGCCAGCCTCTGGTTTTGGGTTACGACTTTCAATCCTTCTGATACGGGTGTTGTGCACGAAGCAGGCATTCCCCGGCCGCCTTTAATCTCTACAACGCAAAGCCGGCAGGAACCAAAGGGTTCAAGGCTATCGGTTGCGCACAATTTAGGTATGTCAATTCCAATACTTGCTGCCGCTCGCATAACGGAAGTTCCAGCGGGTACAGTGACCTGAAAGCCATCAATTTCCAGTGTAACTAACTGGCTTGCAGTGCTGACAGGTGTTCCAAAATCTTGTTCTTTATTGATGCTCATGATTGATTCCTCGTGTCATTATCAGGCTGCGTTGGCTTTATCATCTAACCCGAAATCTCCAGGAAAATGATTTAAAGCGCTCAGCACAGGATAGGGAGTCATGCCGCCTAATGCACAAAGCGAACCGTTAAGTAAGGTATTGCAAAGATCGCGTAACAGGGGGATATTTTTATTCAGATCGCGCCCTTTGATAATATCATCCATGAGTTCTGCGCCGCGGGTGGAACCAATGCGGCAGGGTGTGCATTTACCGCAGGATTCAATTGCACAAAATTCCATGCTGTAACGCGCCATCTCAGCCATATCGACGGTATCATCAAAAGCCACAACGCCGCCATGCCCCAATACCGCCCAGATCTCGGCAAAAGCTTCATAATCCAGGGGGGTATCAAATTGCGATTCAGGCAAATAGGCACCTAAAGGACCACCGACTTGTACCGCCCTAATTGGCCGGCCGGAAGCCGAGCCACCGCCGAAATCATACAGCAATTTGCGCAAGGTCATGCCAAAGGCCAACTCAACTAAACCTGTGTGTTTAATGTTACCCGCCAGTTGAAGGGGTAAAGTGCCACGAGAACGTCCCATGCCGAAATCACGGTAATAATCACCGCCTTTATCCAGAATAATCGGCACTGATGCCAGGGAAATGACGTTATTAACGACCGTAGGCTTACCAAACAAACCACTAATGGCTGGCAACGGCGGTTTAAAACGAACCAGGCCACGTTTACCTTCCAGACTTTCCATTAAAGAAGTCTCTTCGCCGCAAATATAGGCACCAGCGCCCAAGCGGACTTCAAGATGAAAGGCTTTGCCGCTGCCCCGAATGTCATCGCCCAGATAGCCGGCCTCATAAGCTTTTTCGATAGCCGTATTCAGTGCTTTATGTGCGTGAGGATATTCTACCCGCAAATAGATATACCCTTGAGTTGCACCAACCGCCAGACCTGCGATAGTCATACCTTCAATCAAGACAAAGGGATCGCCTTCCATGGCCATGCGATCAGAAAATGTGCCGGAATCGCCTTCGTCGGCATTACATATAATGTATTTTTGTTCTGATGGTGTATTAAGTACCGTGTTCCATTTAATACCTGTCGGGAAAGCCGCGCCTCCGCGTCCGCGCAAGCCGGAATCAGTCACGGTTTTAACAATATCCGCCTGTGACATGTTTAAGGCGTTGCCTAAACCGCGATAGCCGTCATTATTAATATAGTCGTCCAGACTGACCGGGTCTGTTTTGCCAATACGGGCAAAGGTTAAACGTTGTTGTTTTTTCAGGTAATCCAGTTCCTCTGTCAAACCTAAAGACAAAGGATGACCCCCACCCTGTATAAAATTCGCATCAAACAGGCCGGCGACATCACTGACCTTTACCGGACCATAAGCCAAGCGGCCTTCTTCCGTAACCACTTCGACCAAGGGTTCCAGCCAGAATAGGCCTCGTGAACCATTACGGATTAACTCAATCGTAATGCCGCGTTTTTCAGCCTCCTTCGCAATAGCAACGGCGACACGGTCTGCTCCCAGTGAAATAGCACTGGAATCGCATGGAATATAAAGAGTGATACTCATGCTAATTGCTCCATGTCATTAATAGTCTCATCGAATGTTTTTGCCGATACACGGCCATAAATCTCCTCGCCTATTTGCATGGCTGGGGAGCAAGCGCAGTTGCCCAGGCAATATACCGGCTCAAGAGAGAATTTGCTATCTGCTGTCGTTTCATGAAAATCTATGCCAAGTCGATTTTTTACATGATTTTCCAATTGCTTAGCGCCCATTGACTGACAGGATTCGGCACGGCAAAGATGAATAGTGTGTTTGCCGGGTTTAGTATCCCGGAAATAATGGTAAAAACTGATGACACCATGAACTTCGGCACGTGAAAGATTCAGTGCCTTGGCAATGACCGGAACACTTTCGGCCGGCACATAACCCAAGGCATTTTGTACCCCATGCAGAATAGGTAAAAGTGCGCCGGGCTTATTTTTAAGGGTCGTTATTATTTCCTGTACGGTCGCTTGCATAAGGCTTGATTCGGTCATGGTTATCTCTCTCTATGGCGATTTTGTCCGTTAAAACAAAACACATCCTTCACCTGTGTCTTTAATTGTGGCGCTAGCATAGCACAAGTAATTTTAACTGTAAAAAAGACGTAAAAACGCTACAATGTTTAGGTTTTTTACCTAAGATTAACGGAATATTGACACACCTATTGACCAGAAAGTTTCATAAGAACGGCCCTCATATTTAAAACTAGAGCAAACCTAAAATGTAACTTCTCATTTTTTGCAGCATTGAGACGTTTCAGGTTTTTAAAACCTGAAAGGTCTGGCGAGGATAAACTGCGCTTAATGAGAAGTTACCAGCAACCTGTTAATACCGCCCTCAAACAACATCACATCCTCTGGAAAAAACTGCAGGCCCAAGGTTTTGATGTCGGAACGTTCAGGCAACAGATAACAGCGAATATCATCCTCGGCTGTTTTAATCAGTGCGTTTAGGCTTTCCAACAGCCTTAATAACGCTTTACGCTTCATTACTACAGTAAACACCGAATACTGCACCGGCAAGCCTTGCTTTTTCAACGTTCGATGCACTCGCGACAAACGCCTGGGGTTGGCAATGTCATAGGCAATAAGATACAAACCGTTTTGACTGTCCGCCATTAGCTGACTGCCAGCAATAACTGATGCAACTTTCTGATCGTGCTTTTGA
>JBBQCU010000049.1:0-12291 GCA_038319065.1 Methylococcales bacterium | reverse complement strand
TATTTGGAACCGGACACCCGGATTTGTTTTCCTGGGTACTCGGACAAATGGGCGAGCTTCCGCTTGCTCGAAAGAGCAGGAATCGTGCAATTCGTAACCCTTTGAAATTATTAAATGTCCCGGCTTAAGTGGGAAGCCGTTACGAACGATTGATGTATCAATATTAGATGGTATGTCCGAGCGCTTCTTGTTGTATATATAAACAGTTGCCTTAATCCCTGGTGAACCATAAGCAATGCTTTGCCCTAGCCCAGGGGCTGTGGGCTCGTTATCTGTCACCCCATCATAATGAAGCCATCCGAGTTCAAATGGCAACTCCAACTTTGTTCTGTTATCCGAAAACGCGATTACTATTGGTAAGACTTTTCCATGATCTACGGAAATACTCACGTCGAAGTAATAGTTTTCTTTTTGTGTGATGATTTCAGTTGCAGTAGCTTCTTTTGTTTCAATCTGAATCTGTTCAAGAGAAAGCCGGTTATTTTCAATTGGTGTGCGTGCAAGGGTTCTCCAAAGGATGCCGCGTCCTTTTCCTATGGACCTCAGGACGAGCATTTCAGTCATCGATGCGTCAATCAGATTCGAGTCAAGTACTACGATCGGGTCACCACGAGATTGACCATATCCACCTGCAATCTTTAGCTCCAGGCCAAAATCACGCTTGAGCATATCCTTGAGATTCATTTTCTTCTCCGGAGAAGTCACATAAACCTCTGCATAAGTTGAGGTTGAAACACTTGCTCCCAAAAACAGTAAAATAACAATCGCAAACGAATGCCATAGAATAGAATTGCGCTTTCGGTCATGTCTCTTCATTTCGGTAGTACCGCTTTTACAGTCATAAACGGACACCTGACTAATTGTTATAAAGTTTCCGCATATCTTCCATGTTTAAGGCCTTAATGACAATAAAATAATCAGTTGGTTGGAATGACGTAGGAATTCCAACCAACGGTGCATCAAGCCGTAGGGTACGCATCGCGTACCATCTTTAAAGCGTTCCGGTCAATCAAGCTCCAAAAAGGTACGCGGTGCTTACCCTACATAGCTTTATCGGCTTCGAATAAAAAAACGATGGCGGATGCAGTGAGATGGAGAACATACGCTACAAGGTAGGGAGGCACCTGTGTAACAGTAATTCCCTGACCATGACCTCCCAAGCGATTCCGTGCAGTTGGAACTCCGCTTTCTAAGGAACTACGTAATGCCGAAAAGTGCCCCTCCCAAAACTTGGGAATCAGTTCATTGTCAAAGAGTACCTTTAGTAGGGCGGCGCTTGTCGCATGAGGGTCGTGACTCCACCTGCGTTTTTTACAAATGACCTTCATTACACTTTCGAAAGCTTTGAGGCATTCTGCTAAGGCTTCTTTGTTGTTGCCATGCCTATAGTGTTCATGAGCTTTCAGAAATTCAGCTTGAGCTCCAGCAAATTCACGCGCGCGCATTAGACCAAGTGCAGGCTTGACCACTTCCGAATGGATCAGTTGAGAATCAATGCGGATGATTTCTCCTTCTAAATACTGGAATCCGACACCGTGTTCTTGAAACCTTTGATTTAGTTCTTCAATAGCATTATCGGCCAGCTTAGATGCCTCATTTCGACCAAGATAATCTTGGCGACGGGTAGTCTTATCGATAACTCGAAAAGAAAGTTCAATAGCATCAAGCGTCATTTCTGTGTTGTCTTGTTGAATTAAGAAGTTTTCGAGCTCCTCAAGATAGTGTCTTTTGCCATATTTATTTGTTTCAGGAGGTAGAAAAAATAATCCATATTCGCGGCACAAAGCATCAACGATCATTTTATATACCCTAAAAACACCTTCAAAGTGACCATGATACTCTTGCTCGTTGCCTAGCGTGTCCCTCCAGATGTGAATAATCTGAACCTTCAGTGGTTGAGGAATTGTGTCATAGGTGTAGACGTCAGGGACATCACCGCGTAACTTCCTTTGGCGTTTTGAAAAAATATCTAAAGCAGCCATTTCTGTCCTATAAGCTGGGTGTCTTTCATTTCAACTTAGCCCTGCAGGCAACTTCTCGCATACTTTTTCGCCTATCACCCACACTTACTCTCCCCACAATTCAAACATGTCATACAGCCATCCATCAGCACCATGGCCTTGGTGCTGCATTTGTTGCAGAGTACAGCTTTTTCGGGAAAGGCCTGGCCTTCCGACTCGCCGTGCTGGGCTTCGAACTCGCGGCGCTTTTCTTCAAGAAACTTTTTTTGGTGGTCGGTCATCGCATCCGGCTTGATCATGCCGATGTGTTTCAGGTGCGATTCGATGGCGCAGCCGATTTCGGCGACCAAAGACGGCATGAATACGCCGCCTTTTTTGAAGTAACCGCCTTTTGGATCAAATACCGCTTTCAGCTCTTCAACCAGGAAGCAGGCGTCGCCGCCTTTGCGGAATACCGCCGAGATAACACGCGTCAGCGCCAGCACCCATTGGAAATGCTCCATGTTTTTAGAGTTGATGAAGATTTCGTAAGGGCGGCGTTCTTCATGGGCGGTGCCCAGGTTGAGGATCATGTCGTTGATAGTAATGTACAACGCATGTTCCGACTGCGGGGTTTTGATCTTGTAGGTGGAGCCGAGCAGCACTTCCGGGCGCTCGACTTTTTCGTGCATGCTTTCCAGCGACTGCTTTTCTTCCTGCTTGACTGGTTCGATATCGTCTTTGGTCAGCACTTTGTAGCTGACAATTTTTTTTGCAATTTTATGTGTCATGTTTATGTCTCGTATTCATTAAGTCCCTTAGTCGCCTTTAAATCCCCTTCTCCTTCCGGCAATGCCTTTAAGTTAAGCGGGGAATCTCCCTCTCCTGCTGGAGAGGGCCGGGGTGAGGAGAATCAAAATAAGTTAAAATGCTTTAATTTGATCCCCTCACCCCGGCCCTCTCCCAAAGGGAGAGGGGATGTTTAACTGCGCTGAAGGAGAGTCAAAATTTGCCGTAGTAGCCTTCTTTCAAGGCGTCGAACAGGTTGGCGGCACTGTGGATTTCGCCATCGTATTCCACTTCCTCGTTGCCTTTGAATTCCACGACATGGCCGTCTTCCAGTGTGAACTGGTAGATGGTGTTTTCCAGATCAGATTCCTTAACCAGCACGCCCTGGAACACTTCCGGGTTGAAGCGGAAGGTGGTACAACCTTTCAGGCCTTTGTCATAGGCATATTCATAAATCGACTTGAAATCCTCATAAGGAAAGTCAGTGGGCACGTTAGCTGTTTTGGAGATGGAAGAATCGATCCATTTTTGCGCGGCTGCCTGAACATCAACATGCTGCTTTGGCGTCACATCATCGGCCGAGATAAAGTAATCCGGTAGTTTCTGTTCAGGGTCCTCGCTGTAAGGCATGGCATTGGGATTAATCATCTCCCGGTAAGCCAGCAACTCAAAAGAAAAGACGTCGATTTTTTCCTTGGATTTTTTACCGGCACGGATCACATTGCGCGAATAATGATGAGCAAAGCTCGGCTCTATGCCGTTGCTGGCATTATTCGCCAGGGACAAGGATATAGTGCCGGTCGGTGCAATAGAGCTGTGATGCGTGAAGCGCGCGCCGGTTTCAATTAGCCCTGCAATGAGTGCCGGCTCTTCTTTAGCCAGTTGCTGCATATAGCGGCTGTATTTTGCGAGTAACAGCTTGCCGGGCACCTGGTCGCCAATTTTGTAACCATCGGCAATCATTTCCGGGCGCTTATGCAACATTTCGCCGTCGACTGTGAATAACTGCTCCATAATGGGCGCGGGGCCTTTTTCTTTAGCCAGTGATAATCCCGCTTTCCAGCCTTCCACGGCTAAAATCTTGGTGACTTCTTCGGTAAATTGCAATGAAGGGGTGTCACCGTATTTCATGCCCAGCATGGTAACCGTTGAACCCAGACCAAGATAACCCATGCCGTGACGGCGTTTGCTCATGATTTCCTCGCGTTGTTGCGGCAAGGGCAGGCCATTTATTTCCACCACGTTATCCAGCATACGCGTAAAAATCCGGATGGCTTTGCGGTAAGTTTCCCAATCAAAATACGCATCATGGGTAAAGGGTTTTTTCACGAAACGGGTCAGGTTGATGGAGCCTAGAAGGCACGAACCATAAGGCGGTAAGGGCTGTTCGCCACAATTGTGTGCATGCAAGCCATTAGCGTCAAAGGTGTTTATGCCGGGAACCTGTATATCAAACACATCTTCGCAGCCATCAGGCGTGATTGATTCAATCGTAGCGACAAAACGCTCCCGATTTAATGAACGCTGGTAATTTTTTAAAGCAGATTCAAGTTGAGCCGCTTTGTTGCTATCTGTAAAGTTTATTATTTCCTGGTAAACGGCAAGATTATCGCCGCTGATAACAAGCTCATGTTGAGGAGCAATTTTATAATCAGCTACGCCGCCTTTGCCGTCAGGCAGCTTTGTAATGCCGGTTGGACGACGATTGCGATAGAGAGTTGAGTTGATACCCAACCGAAGTAACATGCGTTGCACCGCTTCAAGGCGAGGAAGGTCTGATTGGGCAAGGCGAATACTGGCGCCTTTGGCTTGGCTGCCTTGAACAGAACCGTCGGTATCAAAAAATCCCTGTAAAAAGCCACGATAAAATTCACTCGATGCTGTTTCGATTTGTGCACTGATATATTTATTTCCGGGGGACATTCCAAGTTCTTCAGCTAGCGTTTTTAGCCCGGCAAAACTGAGCCTGTATTCGTTTCTTCCGACTATTTCAAACCAGCCTTTAAAGTCACTTCGGGTATTAAACTCCGCAGTAGCGGTCATGACTTTGTCCATGATGGCATCAATACCTGTATTCAAGGAATTGATGTCACTGTTAACAACTTGCGCACTTTTCCAGACTGACAACACGGCTTTGTCTTCTTTTAAGGTACCGTCTCCGATTAATAACCCGATTAAATAGCCTTGATTCTCGCTGTATTTTCCGTACCAGTGAGCATGTTGACGATGATCATTCAGCAAAACCTGATCGCCTTCATTCAGTTGGCCGGTTGCACACCATTCTGTTTCAAGGTTATAACGGTCCAGGCGAGTTATTTTACGTATCTGATGATCATCCGTCAGACGCAAGCTGAAACCTTCTTTTGTTGTTAATTTGACCACTTCTTTTGTTGCTGTTTTAAAAAAGCCATCAATACCGGATTGATGTAATTGACCATCGACTAATACGTTGATTTGTTGGCCCAGGATAGAGTTAACCTGTCTGGGTCCTTGCCCTGTTTGAACCCAAGTGTCGCCTGTTACACAAGGGTTGGTGGCACGAATCTTTTCACAAAACCAGTTATTATTCATCTCGTTGACTTTGTCGATCAGAATAAATCCCGGCTCGGCATAATCGTATGTGGAACTCATAATGATGTCCCACAAACGGCGCGCAGGGATGGTTTTGGATATTTTACAGGCGATCAGTCCATCATCATTAACGACATAACCTTCTTTAACGGGTAACTCGCGCCAGATGATTTGCTTGCTGTCACTCAAGTCCAACTTGTCCAGCTTTACTTCCTTTTCGATCACGGGAAATGATAGCGGCCAGGGCAGGTCATTTTTTACCGCATTCATAAACTCGGTGGTGATCAATAACGACAGGTTAAATTGACGCAAGCGGCCGTTTTCACGTTTGGCGCGGATAAATTCCACAACATCTGGATGGCCGACATCAAAAGTGGCCATTTGCGCCCCGCGCCGGCCGCCGGCGGACGAGACGGTAAAACACATCTTGTCATATATATCCATGAATGACAGCGGCCCGGAGGTATATGCACCTGCCCCTGACACATAGGCGTCTTTAGGTCTCAGGGTTGAAAATTCATAACCAATACCGCAATTGTGGATCACTGCCAAACCATTTTTGCCAGCCAAATAGTTGTTATGTTTATCAACAGTAAAATCATAAAAGGTCTCGCCGATAGCCAGATTACGCTTGATACTTTTTACCGGACGTAATTGGCGCACAAAATTGATATGAACGCTCAAGTGGGGAAATTTTTCTGCCCATTTGTTCAGGTATAATCGGCTAATCGTCTCTTGCTTATGCCTGCCATGATAATAACCCAGCGGCTGTTTTTCGTTATGGCTCAGTTCGGATTGACTGGTCTCAAGCGCATTTCGCAAGGCGGAAGTCATCACATAATGGTCGTATTGGCCCGACTGAGACTGATGGGCTTTAATGCGATTTTTTTTGCCGCTATCCGCCATAAACGCACAAAGTTTAATCAAGAACTCTGAATCGGATATTTTAATACTATAGCCACCCTTATCTTTTATGAGGTTGCCGTTATACTCATGTGAACGTTCTTTTCTTTGGGTAATAGCCCCATGGACGCCGAATAAAGACAATAGGCTTTGAATTTCATTCGCAAAAACTGCACTTTGACAACTTAGTATAGCGCTGCCACGTTCTGTGGAGATAGTGCCATCGGTATCAATGAGACCCGCCAGGAATGGCAAAAAGTAACGGTCTGGTGTCTGTTTAATCCATTGTGGTACTTTTAGACTGTGGCTTTTTTTTCCGGTTTGGTTATCAATTAATTCACTTGCAGCACTTGCTTTAAAACTGGCAACGGTAAAATCCCATACAGGCGTATTGTTAGGGGTAACCGCCGGTACCACATTGGCTTGGCAATCATAAAACCGCTGAAAAAAGTATGCGTAACGCTCGACGACTTCACGCTCGGCTGCACGTATTTTAAAAATCAGGCGTTTGCCATAGGCATTGGCTTTGATCTGCCATTTTTCACGCGAAGATGCATAATTTATGTGTTTTTCATAAGCCGACCCATCACCCAGGTGCGCGCCCGCAAACCATGCTTTTAACGCTGATTTTTTATCAGCCTTCCAGGGCAGCTGGTAATGAACCAGGGCATCGGTATTGTTAATTTCATCCGCACGAACGTACTGTAATTTCTCTTCTCTGTAGACTAGCACTGGATGCTTTATCGATGTGGTCAGCGTACCAAGATGAGAACCAATTTCAATATTTTCATCTGTAGGGACTACTGTGGTCAGGTGCTTTAAAATAGGGCGCATTTCAAAGTGGCGTGACTCGCGGTCATAACTAAGAATTTGTTGATGCTTCCCAGTGACCGCCTGCTCAGCTGTAACAAAACCTTTTTCAGTACATACGAGTGTATCCGGTGCAACGCATCCCGCCTTCAGCGTTAGCCCCGCTTCATGCACTTTGCCCAGAATATCATCCATGGAATCGGCGATCGTGCCGGACACGGTACAGTTAATCGTCGATGTTGCGGGTTTATGCTCCAGCGCACCTGCATTGGAAATAATCCGTCCGGCTGGGATAACCCCTTGGCGCAATGCCCAGAGAAATTCCTTGTAATACTGCTCCTGTTTATTTTTATCCTTTTCCACTTCAGAAAGCGCTTTGGCAACCCGTTGATAGGTTTCATCGATAGAACCATCAAGCGCTACGCCGTCTTTGGTTTTTAAGCGGTATTTGGTGTCCCAAATGTCCATTGAAGCGTCTTGAAAAGGGATTTCCGTGACGGTATTGGCGATGACATGGAGTTGTGCTGACATGGGTGATGTATCCGTGGCTGTAGTGGCTAAAGTTAAGTGAAAATAAACCTTAAATCAGCACCTTAGGCTTGGATGATTCAGGTTTTAATGTCTATATATAGTTGCTTTTTTATTTGTAGACACAATATATAGTGTTTTTTAGGAAAAACAATAGATTTTTCTGCTAAAAAAAATCAGCTGAAAAATGCCTTTCCAGGTGCTTGTTTTTTAAGGTGCAGGATTTTTTTCGGCCTTTTTGACACTAAAAAAAGGTCATTTTTTGCCATTCCAGTTGCCGTGTTTGCACAGGGTAAACTTATGACTTTTAAATGCCAGGCTGCACTAGGTTAACCCGGCCTAAGCAGGCCTGGCTTAGTAACATGCACGTTTCTAAGCCTAAACGCAAATGTTATGATGATGCCCTTAACGATGGCTTCAATGGCTTTTCTATAAAAACCAATGGCAACTACCCCCCGATGACAACAAAACCAAAACGCTTTCAAGTCGGCCTATCATTTCCTGGAGAACACCGGGAATTAGTCGCTCAGGTCGCCGGATACCTGGCGGGCCGGCTGGGTAAAGAGCAGGTATTTTACGATCAGTACCATGATGCCGAGATACCCTATGTGAATACGAATAACTACCTGCAAAACACCTACCATAATGACTGCGAACTGCTTGTGGCCTTTCTCTGCAAATCTTATCAGCAAAAAGAATGGTGCGGTCTGGAATGGCGTGCGTTTCAGGATTTGATTAAGACCGGGCGTAGTGATGATATTGTGCTGGTCCGCATCGATGACAGCGAAATTGAAGGTATTTATTCCACTGATCGTTACATTTCCGCTTGGGACCATAGTCCAGAAAAAATTGCCGATCGCATTCTGGAAAGATTGAAATTCAATAAGTCACAACCTGATCGGCCCCAACCGGAAGTATTAACAACACACATTCCCCCACAACAAAGACAACGCGAAATCGATTGGTTACAAAATATGCTGAATCGCCGCTTCCCCGGAATTACCGCGCTTTATGTCAATCTGGAAAGTGAACAGCGGCAACAAGCGTCGCTGGCCAAAATACTGCCTCCGGAACTGATGACGACAACGTTCATCTTCCGATCTAGCCAGATAGTCCCGGGCGACGAAAAACCGGCAAAGACTAAAAAATATAGCGACATCCTGCACGCTTTCCGAGAACTTTCGGATAAACAGAAACCCCGTCTGGCGATACTTGGCGAACCGGGCGCGGGTAAAACCTTTGCCTTGATTCGTATTTTGCTGGACTATGCGCAAAAGGCGCTTGACGATGTTACCGCGCCTATCCCGCTATATCTGCCACTGGGTCGTTGGACACAGGAAGATCAGACGCTGGAAGACTTTGTCAAAGCCGAATTGGGTGCACTCGGGCAGGATGTCAAAGCACTGCTGCAGCAACAGCGCGCACTGCTCTTGCTGGATGCGCTCAATGAAATACCCACGCAACAACGTGAGGAAAAGGCCGGACAGGTGCGGCAATTTATCGAAAGTGCGACTCATGTTAGCAGCCTGATCAGCTGCCGCGAACGGGATTTTCAGGACAGTTTCCACTTGCCCTTGGACACGCTAACCATCCTGCCCCTCAAGCCGCCGCAAATAGAAGATTTAGTCCATAAGTACCTGCGAGCTGCCGATCCTGAAACGGGCGAGGCAAAAGCCGAAATCCTGTTCTGGCAGATCGCCGGGGGCAAACCTGTGAAAGAGGCCTGGCTGGCTTGGCAACAAGCGGGCGCGGACTTCGAGTCATTCTGGTCGACGGAAGAAATTCCTGCTGAACATTATGAAAATTACGCCTATTGGAGATATGATTCTATAAGACAGGCAGCACGTTCCGATACCCGCAGCTTGTTGCATCTGGCCGAAAATCCCTATCTGTTAAAGATGATGATCGAGTTGTTTCTTCAGCGCGGCGGCCATGCATTGCCAACCAATAAAGGCCGATTATTTGCCGACTTTGTCGAAAATCTTTGTAACCGGGAAATCAACAACCCGAAAAATCGTCACGACGCTGTGCCCGGCCTGGACAAAGTCAAGCAAGCCATGGAAAACATTGCCCTGCTGATGCAACGCGCAGGCGGCATGGATCAGCTGGGTAACGTGCAGACCTCTCTGCCTGTATCGGAATTACCCGACACCCTAACCCCGCAACAGCTCGACTTTGCCTGCGATGCCAATCTGCTCAGCCGTGAAGGCCGGCAGGTGCGCTTTCCCCACCAACTGCTGCAGGAATATTTCGCCGCCGTCAAGTTGAAACAGGCCATTGCCACAGGCCAACTCCAAAGCAACGAACTTTGGCCGGAAAACGGCTGGTGGCAGCGCAGCGGCTGGGAAGTCGTCGCAGAACTGATAGCCGAATTGTGCGAATCGCCTGCGGAACTGGATCGCTTGATAGCCTGGCTGGCCGCTGCCAATCCGGATGTTGCCGCCGAGGTGTGGCGCAAAAGAGGGCAGACTGAATTAAATCAAACCACGCTGTCCAGCATCCAAGCGCAATGGACTCAGCGTTTGACCGACATCGAAAAAGAACCTGAACCTCCCGCGCGTGCCGCCATTGGCAGAGCCCTGGCCCGGTTTGACCTGGATCGGCGGCCAGGCGTGGGCTTAACTGCCAATGGTTTGCCTGACATCGCCTGGGTCGAAATTCCTGCTGGCCCGTTTAGCTATCAAGACGAGGAAACACTTGATCTACCGGCATTTTATCTTGCCCGCTATACGGTCACCACCCAGCAATACCGGGTTTTTATCGAGGACGGCGGTTATAACGACTCCCGCTGGTGGCAGGATCTCGCTGAACATCCAGGTCCGGAGCTTCCCACATGGGACTTTTCCAACCATCCGCGCGAAACCGTCAGCTGGTATGAAGCCATTGCCTTTACTCGCTGGTTAAGTGACCGGCTGGGTTACGCCATCACCTTGCCCACAGAGCAGCAATGGGAAAAAGCGGCTCGCGGAACCGATGGACGCCTATACACGTGGCCGGGGACGGTTTATCTTGAAGGCTATGCCAATATCGATGAGACGGGAAATGGAAAATACTCTATCGGGCAAACCTCGCCCACAGGCCTCTATCCCCAGGCACAGTCGCCTTATCAGGTGCTGGATTTATGCGGCAATGTGTGGGAATGGTGTTTGAATAAATATGATAAAATAGAACAGACTTCTATTCAAGGTGGCATGCCCCGGGCGCTGCGCGGCGGGTCCTGGTTCCTTAATGCAGACTCTGCGCGCGCGGCCTTCCGTGGCCGCGACTACCCGGGCGGCCGTAACTTCTTCATCGGTTTTCGTGGGTGTTGTGTTTCCCCCATCAATGAATAACCGGTTACTGAGTACTGATCACTGTCATACCGGTAAACTGATCACTGAGAACACCGCGTAGCGGTGTTCTCGATTTTTTTTCTTGCTTAGGGCACGCCAAAGACACATACTAATAAAGCAGGGGAAGACCCTGCAGGGTTCCCCGGAATATGCCCCGGGCGCTGCGCGGCGGGTCCTGGAACAATAATGCAGACAATGCGCGCGCGGCCTACCGTAACCACAACAACCCGAACAACCGTAACAACAACATCGGTTTTCGTGTGTGTTGTGTTTCCCACATCCTCTTGGTTCTTTAAGTGCGCATTTTGCACCTCCGGAAATTACGGCCGACGCAGGTTTGCCGGACGAGGTAAAGAATTCTTGATGGCGCGGGTGAGTCCTGTCCACACGTTGTTATTCATGGCGTTGGGCGCATATTAAAACCGGGTGTCGCCAGGGTTCGTCCCCGCGGCACCCTTTTTATGGATGGGTATTTTTTATCCAGCCGCCGAGCATTCGTCCAATCTCCGCTACCAGTTTACTGATATGTTCATATTGTCCATCATTTAACCAAGCCCAGTGATGAGCAAGACGCAGATAGAGGCGAAGACGGTTTAATGCCGCATCAGCGGCTTGCAGTGAACACAGACGATCCTTTCCTCTTTGTCTTTGGGCAGCAAAAACAGCATCCTGGCAATCAAGCGCAGCATCCATCATTCTTTGAGTCACTGTAAAACGATGTGCTTTCGGGAATTTATCCACCTTTGGCAACAACCAGGCCAGCATATCAAAAATGCGTGTTAATAAAATTAATTCATCCGCCATGGATTCAACTTTACAACACTCACCGGCATTTTGCGAGTTGATTTCGTGGTCCAATCTTCTCAAGGCTTATCAGCAGGCGTCGCAGTCAAAACGGCGACGTCCAGCTGTATCTTTTTTCGATTACAATTTAGCCGATCGGCTACTGGAATTACAGTCAGAACTGAGAGATGAATGCTATCAACCTGGCGCTTATACGAATTTCTTTATCCATGAACCCAAGTGCCGGAAAATCAGTGCGGCGCCCTTTCGCGACCGCGTGGTTCATCATGCACTCTGCAATGTTATTGAGCCACGCTTCGAAGCTCGCTTTATCCACGATAGCTACGCAAATCGAGTCGGAAAAGGCACACACCGGGCCGTGAATTGCTTTCAGGCTTACATGAAAAATTACCGCTATGTGTTACGTTGTGATATTCGCCAATATTTTCCCTCGATTGACCATGAAATTTTAGTCTCACGACTACAACCATTGATTCCCGAACCTGATATCATGACATTGGTAAAAAAAATCATAGCCAGTGGCGAGGATGTTCTGGCGGATCAATATCAGATGACCTTGTTTCCCTGTGACGACCTGCTGAGTTTCTGCCGCCCGCGAGGACTGCCCATTGGCA
>JBBQCU010000048.1:0-12331 GCA_038319065.1 Methylococcales bacterium | reverse complement strand
AGATAAAATCACTTAATGTGAGAAGGTAAATCACCAGGTGCAATTAATGTGAGAAAAAGTTAATTTATAGAATCAATTAATCCGAGATAAAAATGCCGGATAAGTGCAAGAAAAACTGTTTATGAAATCAAGAAACTACAGTTAACGACCGTGGTGTCAAGCTGATCTCTGTCAGTAGACAGTTGGATGGTATGCGCATCAAGCACTTTGACATAATACGTTTCGCCAGAGGTTAAGTTGCCGATGCTGCTACCGCCGCCGTTATCGTAGACCACGGCCTGGCCATCCCGATAGGCTTGTACGCCCTCAAAATGTAGGGTGTTTGCTGTACTGTCAACGATTGGGACGGCATTAAAACCCACGCCAAAAGCGTGCGAACTACCCGTTGCCTGAGTCGCGTCAAGATTGATGCTGACACCGAGCAGCGCGTTCTCGAGTGAATCGGCAAGCCTTATCACTGTGTCACTGACACGTATGACATAGTAAGCATTTTTGTAGCCAAACCGCCAATACTGTCGCCGCCGCCATTACTATAGAAAACTTGCTGTCCGTCACTAAAACCGTGGACATAGCCGAGATAAATAGTCTCGGCAAGTGCCGCTGGCGTATCGGTTACTGCATTGGCTGGATTGAGCGCCACGCGTAAAGTATGCTTATTACCGATATCGAGCGCAGACACAGCGCTGGAAATTATACCGGAAAGAGCTGATTGTTCGGCAAGCAAAGCATCAGCATCAAGTTGTGCAGCCAAAAATGTGTCATCAAAGGCTGATTGCAATGGATCGGTCAGCAGTTTGATAGCGGTTGCATTAACCACCAAGACATAATAGGTTGTGCCATCCTGCAAATGGCTGTTGCCGGCAGCACCGCTGTAATGGTAAACAGCTGAATCGCCATTATGCAGTCCATGCTCGTCGCTAAAACCAATGCTGTTCGCTACGTTATCAAGTATTGATGAACCATCGATGTTGATTATGCTACCGCTCTGGGACTGAAGACTCCGAGTACCCCCCGTCCAATCCAGATCGTTCAGATCCTGCACAATAGGTTTGTTTGTCAGCTTCACTGAACTGTCATTAACAACGGTCACATAATAGGTTTCACCTTGGATTAGCCCTTGGATACAACTACCGTCGCCGTTATCGTAAACCACCGCATCGCCATTACTAAAACCATGCGTGTAGCCAAGATCAAGATAAATACTGTTATCATCGGCTTTTGTTAATGCGTCCTTAGGTGTAAAAGCGACTGCAAACCCCTGTTCGTTACCTGTTGCATTTCACGCCTACCGCATTCAAATCCAATGCATTGCCATTGCTTGCATCCTCAGCGGTCAACGCCAATTTTACGGTGTTGCTATTAATGTTAATGACATAATAAGTTTGTCCATCAACCAGTCCGCCGATTGCACCTGAGTCGCCTGCATTGCTATGAATGACCGCATCTCCAGTCGCAAAGCCATGTTCATAACCAAGGTCGATGCTGTTCGCAGTACTATCGACACCAGTATTCAATGCGGCATTCCCCTGGCCCAACTGCACTTCCTGGTTACCGATCAAGGCATGGGTATTGCGTATGACGTTATTGGTCGCGACGGTCACGCCGACGCCGACACTCTTGCCGATCGAGATGCATCCTGCGCCATTTATGTTAAACAACACATCGTTAGCGGTGACATCAACGGTTCCATCGGCCTGTATAACAGTACCTTGGCTGATTTGTGCCAGCGTATTATCGTTAACATCAACAACGGTAGACACGCCGTTAATGGCAAAACCCTTGGTTTTACCTGCTGTTAAGCCTAACAAAACATTGTAGGTATCGGTCTTTGCATCAACAGACAGGTCTTTAGCGTTGATTAATGCTCCCGAGCCAATGGTCGCCTGGGTAGTTGTTGTGTAATAAACACCACCTAACGCACCACCGCCCCCGGAACCATTTGCCCCAGTGACCAAGCCAATGACCTTTAAAGGGTTATCAACCAGATTGACAATCTTGCTTTGTGTTTCGGCCTGCACGGTCACATCGCCACGCGGATAAAGATTATTCTGGTTAATTTGGGCGTCGGAATCAATCTGAGCCGTGGCTGAAGAAGCCAGCGTAAGGATATTAACCGAACCGGTCGTCCCCCCTTCAGAACTCGCAGCACTCGCCTTGGCCCAACTGGTCGTCGCGCCAAAGTTACGTGCGGTGATAACCTTCCATACTTTGCTCAATGCGTCGCCTAGGCCGATTACCCGTTCCAACGGGAATTCATAAGGTAAGAAAGTCCTGGCCTCAACAACAAGACCGTTACTGTCAACCGTCGCACCGGCAAGAATTGATGCCGTAGACGTATTGGTATATCTACCCACTGAGATTGCCACAGACCCTGCATATTTCTTTGGGGTTTGCTTTTTGGTATCTGCGTCTACCCCATTATCGAGGGCAGCTTCCGCAATGATCACAGGACGATCGATAACATCGGCCCTTAAAATACTTGTTCCGGCAGCCTGAATAATAGCCGTTCCGCCAACTTGAGTCGTCGCCGTAATGGAATGATTCGAATAGCTCAGCGAAAAGGAGCCGCCAAAACTTTTAAAACTTTCTGCAGGTGTCCCATTATCTGAGACGAAATTACCGACTTTTTCTGAAAAACCACCTATTGGCCCATTCATGAAAAGGAAAGCACCTAAATCATTTCTTAAGTTACCGATACCATCAAGACCTTTTGCTACGCCTGATTTTTTCTGTAAATAGTTTTTTAATTTTTGCTTACCATATCCAAAAATTCCATTATCAATTGCATTTGATACCGCTCCGCTCCCAATCTGAGTCGACGCATCTGCCCTGTTTTGTATACTGGCGGCTATAGCCACAATGCCTACCTTACCGAGCTGGGCGGCAACGGAACCGTTAACGATGGCCTCAGCCGTCGCAATAGATGTCGCCCAAACCACTCCTCCCGCCAAAACGCTGTATTCGCCGGCACCTCTGGCTGCTGTACTGAGGTTTTTATTGGTAATGGCAAGAATGCTTACGATTTTTTCAATCGTAACCGTGGCATTGGAATCTGATTTGGCATAACCCATGCCTATAAGGTCACTGCTAACCTCAAGAAGTACTGCAGAATTCGAACTGGCTCTGATTGTCACATCGGCATCGGCAATAATATGCGTACCTTCATGTAGAGTCACGGACGCTTCCGCTTTCAGAATACCAACACCCACAAAGGGACGATTCGTGGATAACACTGACAGGAAACTATCCGCCCCTGAAACAAAATTACCGAGCTCCCCATCCGGCACAGTGATAATTTCAGTTGAATCACGGTTATTGGCATCAGCCCGAATGACTACATTACGACCATGCAGCGTGGCATTAGAGGGACTGTCCCCCCTCCAAAATCAGGAATGATTTTAACATCCGGATAAGTGGGAACGGTGATAGCGGCTGGAATCAGGGTAGGATCTTGTATTGTACGGTCATCATAGCTCAGTAGCTGGGCGCCATTATTGATAGTAATGGTTTTCGCTGTCAGCGAAATATCACCCGAATCGGCAATTGAATCACCCAATAGATTAATTACACGCGTCGAAAGCGTGACTCCTGCATTAACCGTAATCGTGTCGACACCATTGACATTTATGTAGCCGCCATGCGTAGAGACATTCCCTGCAAAAACAATCGAGCTGCTACTTACCGTTACGCTTGAAGTAGAGCTTGAGTCTTTAGTAAAATCCAGATTAAGTGCTGTACCCGAATCAAAAGCGTCCACCGTGAAAGCATCATTAAAACTAAAATCCGTTCTGATAGAGCCACCCGCCATAGTGTCACCGACCACGGTAAAGTCGAAGCTTTTGGTAACGAAAGTGCCGGTCGTATAATCCCAATAAGAGCGTGTGGAATCAGTATCGGTAAGCTTCAAGACATTGTCCGATTGTGACAAAGTCAGGGTGTCATTGAAGGCACTGCCGAGCAGGATCACTTCACCCGCAACCGAGGTATCAGCAAAAAAGGGCCGTTCCCTGCCTGAAAAGTTAAGGCTGTCAACGCCCTGATAGAGCGCATCGGCAGACAACATAAACGCCCCCGTGCCAGCTGTAATAATGACGGTCAGATTGCCTGGCTGGTTGGGATTTTCTATCGCCAGGTTATCCTGACCGTTGCTCCCGCCGTCAATGACTCCGCTAATGGCGCCACCGGTATGCAGAATAAAGCCGTCCTGATTATTCGCTGCGCCGAGAAGGCTTTCAAAACCCGAAAACAAAATGCCGTTAACCCTGCCCGAATTTTCACCGGTAATGTCCCAGATGGCATTTCGGTCCGGGCCATGCAGAACATCGATACTGCCAGCTCCGCCGATAACCTGAGTGATATGGCTGACACTGCTTACGCCGGTCATAACCCCGTTGCTGCTGCCTAAATTGACTGACACAGAATCAGCATAAGCCGAATAATCCAGGCTGTTTGTTCCGGCACCGCCCTCTATGGTACCGCTCACGCCAGTGTTAGCCGCGAACACGAAATTATCGTTTGCGGCACCACCGGCCAGATTTTCAATGCCGCTAAAGCTGACATTTTCAACGTTCTGGACATTAGTCAACGAACGGCTTGCTGTTGACCAGGTTGTTGACGCTGACAGTGCGACGACGGTGGGCGCCGCCGTCAAGAGTTTGATCGTGGTTGCATCCACCACCAGCACAACGTAGGATGTTTCGTTAATCAGTTGGCTATTGTCAGTAGCAGGATCGCTAGTCACATAGGTAACCTGCTCACCATCCGTCAGCCCGTGACCCGCAGCGAAAGTGATGGTATTGGCATAACCATCAATGATTTCAGTGCCATCAAAATCAATCGCCGGCAAACCGGTAGCGGTCAGGCTTCTTGTTCCAGAAGTCCAGTCGCTTGGGTTCAAGGCCGCTTCTACGTGGGCGGTGTCAGTCAGTTTAATGGTTTTTTCGTCAACGACCAGAACATAATAATTATGACCACTGATGAGATCACTGCCATCAGTGTCTGCTGAGCTGTTATACGTGACCACGTCGCCTGTGGAAAATAGATGTACATAAGCAAATTTAAGAGTACCCGCTAACGAATCTACCACGGTGCTACTATCCAGAACCATGGTGTTAGTTGCCGTTGAAATTATGCTTCCGGCGTTATTAGCGTTGATCGTCCAAACGTTATCAGCAGAGATTCCCGTCAGGGTATCGCTTCCTGCCCCGCCGATCACCCTGTTGATATTCAGGTTGCCAACGTCCAGTTCAATCGTCTGTGGCGTTGAATATAGATGAAAGTCCAGTGTATTGACACCCGTGCCCCCACCATCAATTAATCCATTGACCAGCGCGCCATCAGCAAGAATAAAGTCATCGTCTCCATTTCCGCCAATAAAAGACTTAACATTAGTAAAACTGATGTTGGAATTAAGTGTTCCGGCATCAACACCCTCAAGATTCCAGGTATTGTCAGTATCGCCCCCAAACAGTAAATTGTCGCCAGTGCCGCCTTTAAAAATCACCCGCGCAGCAAACTCAGGATTAAGGATTCCCAAGGTTAACTGGTCATTGCCGGCCCCAAGTGAAAAGGTAAGTGTAGTTGTGGGGTTAGTAAAGCTAAGCGAGGAAACGGTCGTATTTGTTGCCGCGTCGTAAATGTCGGCACCGGTGCTGGTTATCCGCAGCCTTGAGGAATCGATGGAATCAAGCAAAAATTGATCGGTCAAGTCACTACCCGACACAATTTTGTCGCTAGCCGTTCCGCTAACGATAGGTTCAAGTCCTGTGTAGTTAACAGTTTTTTCATACAACGTTACCGAGGAAGCATTGCCATCCACTACATTAACCAGTGCGTAATGAGTGTTGGCGGTGCCTTCATCAACCAGCAGACTATCCAGACCGCCTGCCCCACCGTTTAACAAACCAGTCAGACTCCCGTCAGCCTCAAGGATGAAGTTGTCATGTGTTAAGGTGGCCCCGGTCAGATTTTCGAAGCCTGAAAACGCAAAGGCCCTGCCGTTAATCGTTCCGCTATTGGCACCGGTGATATCCCAGGTTGAATCAACCGCCGTGCCGATCAAGGTATCGCTGGCCTCGCCACCCGTCAGATCATCAAAATGAATCGCGCCACCAGTACCGATGGCCGTAAGGTTGCCCAAATCAACGCTAATTGCAGTCGTATAAGCTGAATAATCAAGACTATTGAGCCCGGCCTCCATCCAGTGTCCCGGTGATTGCCGAGCCATCAGCGAAGTTGAAGACGTCAGAGCCGCTGCCACCCATCAGATTTTCAAGACCGGTAAAACTGATATCGGTGTTAACCGTTCCGGCATCCAGCCCGGTGAGATCCCAGGTAGTATCAACCGTAGCAGCCTGAACCAGTGTGTCATTGGTATTAGTACCCAGAAATTCGATATTGACAGCTTGCAGACTGTCATCGAGCCGCAGGGTATTGCCCATATCGTTGCCGTCGATGGATAAAATGCCATCCGTCATCCCAGTGGCATCTGCTTTAATAGCCGATACAATGCCATTCTGGCCATTGGCATCAACCGAGAGTAGCTGGTACTCGTTGGCCTGCTGGTCGAAGTGCAAAGTTAAATCCACCGCTACATCACCGTAGGATAAATCCGCCGACATAAGCACCCGCGGTTCCAAAGCCTCAAATAGCAGACCTCGAAATTGCGGTGGTTTGGAGGTTCTTGCAAAAACCTTCTTGCCTTGCCGCCAGGCTTTATTCCACCAAAACCCTTCCTGATCATTATCAATCAGAGTGTTAAAATTAATTTTCTTTTTTGGGAATGGAAGGGACATGACGGCAATCTCCGGTCATCAAACGAACTTCGCCATTCCAATTATCGTAACGACTAAAAGGTGATTAACGCAAAAGAACTGCACTGACGAGATAAAAAAAACAGGTAACTCATGCACTTGCGTAAGGTGGTAGCCCGGCTATCTTTGATGAATTTAAATTATAAAACTAACACAAAAAAATTAGAAAAAATCAGACTAATGGAGAAGCCCGATTATTACTCTATAAACGATTGTATTAATTTATCATCACCCAAAGATCCTAGGCTTTCCGTCCCTGCCTCACGACAAGTATGGCTTGAATAATTGGCATTCTTAAAAGCTGAAAAACACAATCTTTCAAAAATACCGACTATTTATCTAGGGATTGGATCACAATTTTTGTCTTTTATCAACAGTAATGCCAACGAAATATTTGGCAATATTGCTGCCGGCGCGTGCCCGGTTAAATACACCTATGGTAAGGATGGCAAGCCTTATTATATAAATGGCCCTTATGAATCGCCTGCCGACATTCAACGGATTATAAACACCTTGACTAAAAAATGTGGTGCAGACGGGTTTCATACCATGCTTAGAATCATTGACGGTATGGACATCGATTATATGTAATTTACGGCTGGCAAATAAGGCTTATGTATTGAGATAGCGTGTAATCAGGCCTTGTAACTGTTCCTTGTCGAGCTGCTGATTATCCACTTTAAGGTAAGCGACTGCCTCTTCGTAGTGTAATTTTATTTCCTCTACACCGATAATTTTCAACATTTCGGCAACAAAATCTTTTGCCTCTTGCTCGTTAAGTTTTTCTAATGAGATAAGCAAGTTCGCCCAATACCGTGGTGGCTTCATGCTGATTGAAAGCACTAACCAGCTTGATGCCGCCGCCGCGCAAAATAAAAACACCCCGGCGGCGCCGTATTCTCCATAACACCAGCCGCCTACCCCGCCGCCCATGCCTGCACCCAGAAACTGGCAGGTTGAATAAACACCCATCGCCGTGCCTCTTAAATCGCCAGGTGCGGTCTTGGAGATTAATGAGGGTAAAGTTGCTTCCAGCAAATTAAAGCCGGTGAAAAACAACCAGAGAAAACCAATGATTCCGGGCAAACTAGAGTGAAACTGCATTAGACCCAGATTAGCTAAAACCAGCGCGGCAATGGCACCGATAAAAACCGCTTTCATCTTGCGTTTTTTTTCCGCCAAAATAACAAACGGAATGATGGCGGCCATTGAAACAATAAAAACCGGCAAATAAACCTTCCAGTGTTCAGGGGGCAATAAACCGGCATCTCGCATTAATAAGGGCATGACAACAAAACTGGCCGTTAAAATGGTATGTAAAATAAAAATACCATAATCAAGCCGCAATAATTCATTGTTTTTTAATACATTAAAAAACTGACCTGGAACAAGCTCGGCATCACGGTGTATTTTAGATTGCTGAGGATCGGGCACCCTATAACGAATGACCCAAATGGCTAGCAATGACAGCCCGGCAATTAGCCAGAATATCCCATGAACACCAATAAATCCGGCAATCACGGGACCCGCGGCTATAGCAACGCCAAAAGATACACCAATGCTGAGCCCAATTAACGCCATCGCTTTAGTGCGATGCACTTCCTGAGTCAAGTCTGCCACCAAAGCCATAATAGGTCCGGCAATTGCTCCGGACCCTTGTATGGCTCGCCCTAATAAAACGCCGTAAATGCTGTCTGAAACAGCCGCAACAATACTGCCGATCATAAACAGTATCAGGCCAATGTAAATGATTCTTTTCCTGCCAAATCGATCTGACATTAAACCAAATGGAATTTGCAAGATTGCCTGGCTGATACCGTAAATACCGATGGCCATCCCGATTAATGAAGGCGTTGAACCCTCAAGCTGCTCGGCAAATAATGACAATACCGGCAAAATCAGAAACAAGCCGAGCATACGCAAAGCATAAATGCTTGCTAAAGACCACGTTGCGCGTTTTTCCGATGAGGTCATCGGACTCGTTATATCCTGCACTTTTGTCAAAACCGTTTGCTCCTTTGCATCTAAAATTTCAATAAAATAAAGTGGGCGTTTAAATAACAATGCCCTGCTTTTATAATTTAATTATCATGTTCATTATAACAATCTTTGTTAGCTACCTGCATCCCTGCCGGTATGACCGTGCTGACTGAGGTTCCTGGCTAATCAGCTAGATCTTTATTTGTCCTTCATTCAAAAAACCGCTTTAAATACTTCCCCGTATACGAAGCCTCACTTTCAGAAACCTGTTCCGGTGAACCTTCGGCAACCAGTGTACCGCCGCCGTCACCGCCTTCAGGCCCCATATCAATCACCCAGTCGGCTGTTTTAATCACATCCAGATTGTGTTCAATAACAATAACGGTATTGCCGTGATCGCGCAGGGTGTGTAAAACACCCAGTAACTGTTTTATATCATGAAAATGCAGACCCGTCGTGGGCTCGTCCAAAATATATAAAGTCTTGCCGGTATCGCGTTTGGATAGTTCCTTGGCGAGTTTAACTCGTTGAGCTTCGCCGCCGGAAAGGGTAGTAGCATTTTGGCCCAAGGTAATATAACTCAAGCCGACCTCGGTCAAGGTATGTAACTTTCTGGCTAACGCCGGGACAGCACTGAAGAATTCAGCGGCATCTTCTACAGTCATATCCAGGACTTGATTAATCGTTTTGCCCTTGTAACGGATTTCCAGGGTTTCGCGGTTATAGCGTTTGCCGTTGCAGGCATCACAATGAACGAAAATATCAGGCAGAAAGTGCATTTCAACTTTAATTACGCCATCCCCTTTACAGGCTTCGCAGCGGCCGCCTTTTACGTTAAAACTGAACCGGCCGGGTGTATAACCTCGCGAGCGTGCTTCCGGAGTCGCTGAAAACAGTTCGCGTATCGGCGTAAATAACCCCGTGTAGGTTGCTGGATTGGAGCGTGGTGTCCGTCCGATGGGGCTTTGATCTATGTCAACAACTTTATCAAAATATTCCAGTCCTTCGACAGCATCGCAGGGAGCGGGAATGACACCGGCGCGGTTGATCAAACGTGCCGCATAGCTGTATAAAGTATCATTAACCAAAGTTGATTTACCTGAGCCCGATACCCCTGTTACACAGGTCAATAAACCCACAGGAAAAGAAATATCGACATTCTTCAGATTATTTCCACGGGCATTGCGGATGGTTATTTGTTTGTCTTTATCAACTGGGGTTAATGAAGCGGGAATGTCAATGCCAACCTTACCCGATAAATATTGCCCGGTTAAGGAGTCTTTGCTATTAAGAATGTCATCCAGTGTACCCTGGGCTATGATGCGTCCGCCATGAACCCCTGCGCCTGGGCCAATATCGACAATATGCTGGGCCGAGCGTATGGCATCTTCATCATGTTCAACAACGATGACGGTATTGCCTAAATCGCGCAGATGGAACAAGGTGTTGAGCAAACGCTGGTTGTCGCGTTGATGTAAACCTATAGACGGTTCATCAAGCACGTACATCACGCCAACCAAACCGGCGCCAATCTGGCTGGCGAGCCGGATGCGTTGCGCTTCACCACCGGAAAGAGTATCCGCACTGCGATCCAGTGTTAAGTAATCCAGCCCGACATTGACCAGAAATTCCAGCCGCTCCTGGATTTCTTTAGTGATTTTTACTGAGATTTCGCCGCGCTGACCCGGCAGACACAGCTGTTGGAAAAAAGCCAGGGATTTTCGGATAGGTAAGCGGGTAACCTGATGAATCGGCAACTCTTCAATGAAGACATTCCGGGCGGCGACATTAAGCCTTGCGCCCTCGCAAACATTACAGGGCTTATGAGACAGATATTTTGCCAGTTCATCGCGCACCATTTGCGAATCGGTCTCATGGTAACGCCTCTCCATATTGGCAATAATGCCTTCAAAGCGATGCCTCTTTTTTTTCACTGAACCCGTTCCAGTCATAAACTTAAATTCGATAGCCGCATTTCCGCTGCCATAAAGCACAACGTCCTGAGCTTCTTTAGGCAGCTCTGAAAAGGGTACTTCGGGATCAAAGCCGTAATGCTGGGCTAAAGAGCAGATCATTTGATAATAATAGGCATTGCGCCGGTCCCAACCACGAATAGCGCCCCCTGCAAGGCTGATGTCGGGATTATGGACGATAAGATCCGCGTCAAAATGCTGTCTCACACCTAAACCGTCACAACTGCTGCACGCGCCTTTGGGGTTGTTAAATGAGAATATGCGCGGCTCCAACTCGGTCAGGCTATAGCCGCAATGAGGGCAGGCATAACGCTCGGAAAACAGCAGTTCTGTCGCATCTTCAATACAGGCGGCAATAGCAATGCCATCAGCGATACGCAGTGCTGTCTCAAATGATTCAGATAATCTTAGGGCAATATCGTCACGAATTTTAAAACGGTCAACAACAACTTCTATGGTATGTTTCTTTTTTAAGTCCAAGGCCGGGGATTCATCCAGATCATAGACAGTGCCATCTATACGGGCGCGTATAAACCCCTGGGCGCGCAGATCATCCAGTAATTGGCTATGCTCGCCCTTACGGTCATTGACGACGGGAGCCAGTAACATCCAGCGCTGATCATGCGGTTGTGCCAGAATGTGATCAACCATCTGGCTCACCGTTTGCGCTTCCAGTGAGATATGATGCTCAGGGCAACGCGGTGTCCCGGCGCGTGCATATAAAAGTCTCAGATAATCGTAGATTTCGGTGATTGTGCCGACAGTTGAGCGTGGATTGTGCGAGGTGGATTTTTGTTCAATAGAAATAGCCGGTGACAAACCTTCTATATGGTCAACATCAGGCTTTTCCATAATGGATAAAAACTGACGTGCATAGGCGGAAAGTGATTCTACATAGCGCCGCTGACCTTCGGCATAAATGGTATCAAATGCAAGTGATGATTTACCCGAGCCGGAAAGCCCGGTGATAACAATCAGTTTATCCCTGGGCAAATCAATATCAATATTTTTCAGGTTATGCGTTCTGGCACCGCGGATGCTAATGGTATCCATCAATTAATTCCGGCAATTTAAACAGCCTTATTATATACGTTCAGAGTGTAGTTAGTGCAAACACGCGAAAAGACACCCAAGTCTTGTATTTTGAACAACAACGGAAAAATTGAAAGTTTTTAACCACGGAAAGCAGGGAAATTGATTTTTAACCACGAAATACACGGAAAACACGAAAAATTGATGGGCTGGTGTTGGCTGGCCATTTTTTAGCGATCATTGGTTTTACTTTGGTAGGTCTACTTGTTCAGTGTTTACCCACTATCCTATTTTGCAACCAGCGGATTCCCTTTCCGGATAACCGGTAGCATTGGGTCGGGCTACGCGGTGAGTCGGGTTGGGTACGCTCTATCCAGCCGCCTGCCAGAGCCGGATTTAGATAGTTTGCTCTGAATGTTGGCCGGTGAGAGAGTCCTAATGCTTTCATGAGATCAGAACTACTTAATTCACTGTTGCCAATAAACTCAAGCAGCAATTTTACTTGGTCGGTTACATGGTCGTTTACTTGGTCGG